>JALYMR010000060.1 GCA_030773615.1 Actinomycetota bacterium | reverse complement strand
GCTCGGCCACGGCGGCGGCGCCCCCCTGCGTCGCGGCGCTCACCTCGCGTCTGCGGATTGCCGGTGGCGGGCGCGCCCGTGACGCGCTCGACGAGAGCGACGACCGCGGGCAGGTCGGCGAGATGGGCGCAGACGACGTGGAGCTGCTCGCCGCCCACCTCGCGCTTGAGGCTGCGGCTGTCGCCCCGGGCGATCACCCTCCCGTGGTCGACGACGACGATGTCGTCGGCCAGCCGATCGGCCTCCTCGAGGTACTGCGTGGTGAGCAGGAGCGTCGCGCCCCCGTCGACCAGGCGGTCGAGCACGTCCCACAGCTCGTTGCGGGCCCGCGGGTCGAGGCCCGTCGTGGGCTCGTCGAGGAAGAGCACGCTCGGCTCGGCAACGAGCGTCGCGGCCAGGTCGAGGCGCCGGCGCATGCCGCCCGAGTACTCCTTCGCCAGCCGCTCGGCGGCGTCGACGAGCGAGAACTCCTCGAGCAGGGCGGCGGCCCGGGCCTTCGCGGCGCGCCGCGAGAGGTGGTGCAGCTCGCCGATCATCACGAGGTTCTCCCGGCCGGTGAGCAGGCCGTCCACCGTCGCGTCCTGCGCGGCGAGGCCGAGCGCGGCACGCGCGCCGATGGGGTCATTGAGCACGTCGATCCCGGCGACGGAGGCCGTGCCGGCGTCGGGGTCGGTGAGGGTGGTGAGCACGCGGACGGCGGTCGTCTTGCCCGCTCCGTTCGGGCCGAGCAGGGCGCAGACCGAGCCACGACGGACGTCGAGGTCCATCCCGGCCAGGGCGGTCTTCTCGCCGTAGCGCTTGACGAGCCCGCGGGCTTCGATGGCGTTGTCGTTCAGCACCTCCTCAACTTCGCACACCGACGGGAAACGTGCAACCGGTGTAAACTTCGCCTTTGTGGAGGGAGGGCTGCGCGAGCGCAAGAAGGCCCGGACCCGGCTGGCGATCTCCGACGTCGCCACCGCGCTCTTCGCCGAGCACGGCTTCGAGGCGGTCACCGTGGCTCAGATCGCGGCCGCCGCCGACGTGTCGGTGAAGACGATCTTCAATTACTTCGCCACGAAGGAGGACCTCTTCTTCGACCGCGCCGACGAGATCTTCGCCGCGCTCGTGGCGGCGATCCGCAATCGGCCACCCGGCGCGACCGTCCTCGGCGCCCTCCACGAGCTCCTCGCCGAGCACCGCGTGCCCTTCGCCCGCGACGGGTGGGCGTCCCTGCGCGACCCGGAGGGCTACGAGCGCTACCGCGCGTTCGTGGCCACGGAGCACGCCTCCCCCGCCCTGCGCGCCCGCCGGCTCGTCCTCACCGCCGACTGGGCCCGGCGCCTCGCCCCCGTCCTCGCCGAGGAGCTCGGGCTCGAGCCCGACGGCCCGCCGGCGCGAACGCTGGCGGCGATGCTCATGACCGCCATCGGTCTGCGCGAGCCCGTGCTCGCCGCCGGCATGCTCGAGCGAGCCGCGCCGGCGGAGATCGAGCGGCGGGTGCGGGCGGCGGTCGACGAGGCGTTCGGGCGCCTCGCCGCCGCCTTCGCCGACGCGGACCGCCCGGCGCCCGCCGCGTGTCCCCTCAGCCCCGCATCGCCCCGGCCGCCGTCGGACGCTCGAGCGCCAGCCGCGGCATCAGGCGATTGAGCCCGCGCGGAAGCCACCAGTTCCGCGCCCCCAGGAGCTGCATGACGGCGGGCACGAGCACGAGCCGTACGATCGTCGCGTCGACCAGGATGGCCGCCGCCATGCCCACCCCGAGCAGCTTGAGGAAGCTCTCGGGCGCCGTGACGAAGGCCAGGAAGACCGCCACCATGATCGCCGCGGCGGCGGTGATGACCCGGGCGGTCTTGGCCAGCCCATCCCGCACGGCGCGCGTCGTGTCGCCGTGGCGCAGCACCTCCTCGCGCACGCGCGACAGGAGGAAGACCTCGTAGTCCATGGACAGCCCGAACAGGATCGCGAACATCATCACGGGGATGAACGGGGCGACGGGCACCTCCCCGTCGATGCCGATGAGCCCGCCCACCGCGCCGCCCTCGGCGAACAGCGCGACGACCCCGTAGGCGGCGCCGATCGACAGCAGGTTCATCAGCGCGGCCTTGAAGGCGACGACGGGCGCCCGGAAGGCGAGCAGGAGGAGCAGGAAGGACAGGCCGACGACGCCGCCGACGAACAGCGGCAGCCGGTCGGCGATGAGCTCGCTCTGGTCGACGAACGACGCGGTGAGCCCGCCCACGGCGACCTCCACGTCGCTGCCCGCGACCGCGGCGGGCACCACGTCCTCGCGCAGGCGGGCGATGAGCCCCTCCGTGCGCTCGTCCTGCGGCGAGGTGGTCGGCGTCACCGCGAGCAGCGCGCGTCGCCCGCCGGGCTCGGCCGCGGCGGGGCCACGAAGGCCACGCCCGGCGTGTTGCGCACCCGCTCGGCCAGCCCCCGCACGACGGCGAGGTCGCCGCGGCTCGGCAGCTCGGCGGCCAGCAGCAGCGGCCCGTTCGCGCCGGCGCCGAAGCCCTCACTGACGAGCTCGTACGCCGCGCGGGTCGTCGAGCCCGCCGCGTCCTTGCCGGCGTCGGGGAAGCCGAGGCGCAGCCCGAGCACGGGCAGGGCGAGCGCCAGGCACAGCGCGGCGCCGGCCAGGGCCGCCGCCCACGGC
>JALYMR010000059.1 GCA_030773615.1 Actinomycetota bacterium | reverse complement strand
CCTGAGGTGCGTCACCCCGGGTGAGGCGATGACCTCGACGGGCTCGAGCAGGGGATCGCCGACGTCCTCGAGCAGGCGCTCGCCCGCCCCGAGGACGACGGGCACGAGGTGGAGCTCGAGCTCGTCGGCAGCCCCGCGACGAGCGCCTGCCGGACGACGCTCGCGCCGCCGGCGATGGCGACGTCACGCTGTCCGGCCGCCGCCCGTGCCCGCTCGACGGCGGCCCGGATGCCGTCGGTAGCGAAGGTGAAGGTCGTGCCGCCCTCGAGCCATCCCGTCCCACGGCCCGTCGCCGCCGCCGAACATCCGCCGGCCCATGACGTGCGCGCCAACCCCCTGGAAGGCGCGGGCGATGACGTCGGAGTCCGCGCTTGCGCTCACCGCCCTCCAGGCCGTTGTCGCGGCGCCAGCTCTCCGTGGCGAACGCCCACTCGTGCAGGCGCATCCCGCCCTCGCCGAGCGGATCGGCCCGGCTCTGGTCCGGACCGGCGACGAAGCCGTCGAGCGACACGGAGATCTGGCAGGTGACGAGGCGCATGGTGGGCAGCCGCAGCGGCCCGCCGAAAGTCATCCCTCGGACCTCCCCCGGGAGCCTCGTCAGACGAGGGCGCGGGGCAGGCCGCCGACGCCGAACGCGCCCGGCCCCAGGTGGGTGCCGAACACGGGCCCGATCTCCGAGACCCAGAGGGGCTCGCAGCGCAGGACCTCGCGCCCGCGGGCGACGAGGCGCTCAGCCGTGTCGGGGACGCCGATGTGCTGGACGACCCACCCGTCGCCGCCCGCGTCGCGCAGCTCGCCGAGGTAGCCCACCATCCGCTCGAAGGCGCGAGCGGAGGTGCGGACGCGCTCGACGGGCCGGACCTCCCCGTCGAAGGTGAGGATCGGCTTGACCCGCAACGCGGAGCCGACCCAGGCCTGCGCCTGCCCGATCCGTCCGCCCCGGCGCAGGAACTCGAGGGTGTCGACGCAGAACCACAGTCGGACGTGCTCGCGCGCGGCGCGGACGCGCGCCGCGGCGGCCCCGAGCTCGCCCTCCTCTCGCGCGGCGCGCGCGGCGGCCAGCACCAGCATGCCGAGCCCGGCCGCGCCCGTGGCCGAGTCCACGACCTCGACGCGCTCGGCGGCCCCGAGCTCGTCGCGCGCCTGGCCGGCCGTGGCGCAGGTCCCCGACAGCGCGGCCGCCAGGTGCAGGGAGAGCACGTCGTGGCCGGCGGCGAGCAGGGGCTCGTAGACGGCGAGGAAGTCGCCCACGGAGGGCTGCGAGGTCGTGGGCAGCCCGCGGGCGTCGCGCAGGCGCGCGTAGAAGGCGGCGAGGTCGGCGACGTCGGCCTCGCGCCGCAGGACGCCGTCCTCGCCCACGTACAGGGACACCTCGTGGACGCCGAGCGCGGCGACGCGCTCGCGCGGGAGCCCGTGCGTCGTGTCGGTGACGACGACGAGGGCCATCGGGAACGGCACCCTAGCGGCGCTCCTCCTGCTAGCTTTTCTTTGGATGTCGAAGCATCTTGTGACGGCGCTGCTCGCCCTGCTGCTCGTGCCGGCGGGCGCGTCCGCCGCCGAGCCCATCCTGCCCCTCGGCCAGGTCGCGCCCGGGCTGCGCTGCACCGCGAGCTCGGTGGTGCGCGGCACGGAGCCCGCGACCTTCGACGCCGAGGTCCTCGACGTCATCGACGCCGGGACCCCGCGGGCGCGCATCCTCGTGCGCGTCTCCGGCGCGGCGATCGAGGAGTCCGGCATCGGCCCCGGGTTCTCCGGCTCCCCCGTCCGCTGCCCGGGGCCCGACGGGGGCCTGCGGATCGCGGGCGCGATCTCGGAGGGCATCGGCGCCTACGGCGGCAAGGTCGCCCTGGCCACGCCGATCGAGCAGATCCTGGCCGACCCCGTCGAGCCGCCCTCGCCCGCGGGCCGGCGCCCGTCCGTCCCCGGCGCGCGTGCCCTCGCGGCGCCGCTCAGCGTCAAGGGCGTCAGCGGCCCGCTCGCGGCGACGCTGCGCCGCGCGGCCGCTCGCGCCGGGCGCCCCGTGCTCGTCGCCCCCGGCGGGCCCCGGGCAGCGGACGGGGGAGCCGGAGAA
>JALYMR010000058.1 GCA_030773615.1 Actinomycetota bacterium | reverse complement strand
CGAGTGCTCCCGGTCTTCGTCGCTGCAGGGGCGGGCGCAGGCTCATCGCCGCCACCGCAGCCGGAGAGCGCCGCTGCCGCCAGACTGGCTGTCACGACCGTGAGCCGCATCCGGCCGAACGCTACTCACCACCGCGCCGAGATCGTGCCGGTCACGACGCCCGGTCACGGCGACTCGAAGAAGGCGGCTGAACGCGGAGCGCGGGCGGGAGTGCCGGCCCCAAGGGTGCCGAGCGACCTGCTCACCGTCGGAGCGCACGGGCACCCTCGTTCCCCACACCTGGATCCGCATGGAGCAGGAAGCGCTCGATCGGCTCGCCCGGATGTCCAAGATGGCCCTGGACGGCGGCGTGGCCGAACGCGCCGTCCAGTTGCTGAGCGCACGGGCGAATTGCTTGCGGCCGCGTTCGGTGACGCGCTTTCATCGCTCGAGCTTGACCCGGAGCGCGAGGCGGAAGTTGTCCGGCTATTCACAACGCGGCTCCTCCGGCCAAACCGTCCGCTACCGGCTCAACCGTGGCGGCGACCGCCAGCTCAACGCGCACTGCACACCATCGTGCTCTCCCGGCTCATGCACGACCCCGCCACCCGCGCCTACGCCGCCCGACGCACCGCCGAAGGCAAGACCCCCCGCGAGATCGAGCGCTGCCTCAAGCGCTACACCGCCCGCCGCCTCTTCCGCATCCTCGAAGCCACCGGCCCGCAACCCACACCGGTCACGCCTCCGGCACGAGCGCGCACCCTCGGCCCCTGCTCTTGACAGCCATAGAAACCTCTGCGATGGACTCCGGCTGCTGCGTATCAACCCGACGGTCGCGTACAGGCGTCCTCCTCCTCGCGGCGCGCCCGCCACCCGCGGAACGCGGCGAGCAGCGCGTCCATCGCCGCCGGGTCGGGGGCGTCGTCGCGCGTCACCGCGACGGCCTCGACGGTCTGGCGCATCTGCGCGAGGTAGGCGTCGCAGCCCCGACAGCTGACGAGATGCAGCTCGATCCGCGTGCGCTCGTCGTCGCTGAGCGCGTCCTCGAGGTACTCGGTGACGAGCTCAACCAGCTCCGAGCAGCTGATGTGGTCGGTGGCGTCGCTCATGCCTCGTCGTCGTCGAGGTAGTCCTCCAGCTCCTGCCGTACCTTCGCACGGGCGCGGTGCAGAAGCACGCGCTGATTGCCCTCGCTCAGGTCCAGCGCGGCACAGACCTCCTCGGAGCAGAACCCTCCGACGTCGCGCAGGACGATGACATCGCGCTGGCGCGGCGGGAGCGCCTCGATCGCCGCACACACGCGTCCGAGCACCTCGCGCGAGAGGAGGCGGTCCGACGGCAGTGCGCCCCAGTCGCCCGGTTGCGCGGCCCAGTGCCCCGGCCAGCGGTCGTGGTTTGGACCCAGGAAATGCTCGGGGGCGACGGTCGGGCCCTCGTCGCCGCCGTCATCCGAGCCGAGCGAGCTGAAGGGGACCTGCCGGCGGTCCTTGCCGGCCCGGGTGATCGCCCGCTTGACGAGGATCCGGAACAGCCACGTCTTCAGAGACGCGCGCGCCTCGAAGCGGTCGATCCGTTCCAGCACGGCCATCCAGGTCTCCTGGACGACGTCCTCCGCTGCGTGCGCGTGACGGACGTAACCGCGGGCGACGCGCAGCATGAGCGGCTGGTAGCGGCGGATGAGCTCGACGAACGCGGATTCGTCGCCCGCACGAAGGGCCGCCACGAGCGTCCCGTCGTCCCTGACCTTGGGCGGATGAGCCGTCGTGCTAATGGACGTGACTCTGTTCCGGGCCGGGGTGACGCGTCAACCCCCGGCACCAGGATCACCCGGGTGAGTCGCAGGCCAGTCCTGGAACGCGTGGAGCAGCACGCCCGCCACCGGCTCCGGGACGTCGTCCTCGCGCAGCCGGCCGACCGCGGCGACGGTCGCACGGAACTGGTCGAGGTAGGCGTGGCAGCCGTCGCACTCGGCGACGTGCGCCTCGAAGCGCTCGCGCTCGACCTCCGAGAGAACGCCCTCGAGGTAGTCGGTGACCAGCTCGACGCGATTACCGCAGCTCAGGTGGGCCGGGGTCACGCTCGCGCCGGCACCTTCGCCCGGAGCTCCCCAAGCGCGCTGACGTACGCCTCGGAGAACGTCGGGAACGGCTGGATGGTGTCGCGCAGGAGGTCGAGCGGCACGCGCGCGCGGATGGCCAGCGTCGCCTGTTGCAGCCACTCGCCTGCGTCGGGCCCCAGCGCAGCCGCGCCGGTCAGGCGCTTGCCGTCGCTGACGAGCGTGAGGAAGCCGGGACGGGTGGCGTACTCGCGCGTGTACGTGGCCGTCCGCGCCACGTCGGAGAGCGGCACGGTGGCCACCAGCTCGCCGTCCGGTTCGCCGACGGCGGCGGCCTGCGGGTCGGTGAAGACGACCCGGGGCACGGCGTCGTAGCTCGCCCGCGCGTCGCCCCCCAGGATGTTCGCCGCCGCGACGCGCGCCTGGTACTTGCCCACGTACGTGAGCGGCCAGATGGCGGTGACGTCGCCCACCGCCCAGAGCCGATCGCCAGCCCGCATCCGGTCGTCGACGGCGACCGCCTCGAGGCCCTCGGGGAGGCGCGGGCGGCGCCCCGTGGCGACGAGCAGGCGGTCGCCGCGCAGGCCCTCGCCGTCGTCGAGCTCGAGCTCGTAGTCGCCGTCGGCGGAGCGGCGGCGGGCGGCACGCGCGTGGACGCCGGTGCGCACGTCGATCCCGTCGAGCGCGAGCGCGGCGGCGACGCCCTCGCCGAGCGCCCGCGGCTCACGCGCGAGCAGGCGCTCGGCGCCCTCCACGAGGACGACCGAGGCGCCCATCCTCGCGACGGCCTGCGCCATCTCGACGCCGACGGCGCCGCCCCCGAGCACGAGCAGCCGGCGCGGGACCTCGCGCAGGCCGGTCGCCTCGCGGTTGGTCCAGATCCCGTCGAGCTCGCGCAGCCCGGGCACCGGCGGGACGATCGCCTGCGAGCCGGTGGCGACGACGACGTCCGACGCGGTGTACGCGCGGCCTTCCACCTCGACTACCCCCGGCGCCGGCAGCGCCGCTTCGCCGCGCAGCAGGGTGACGCCCTTGCCGTCGAGCCAGCCGGCCGCCCCGGTGTCGTCGTACGACGAGACCATGAAGTCGCGCCACGCGAGCGCCGCGTCGACGTCGAGCCGCCCGGAAACGGCCTCGCGTCCGCCGGGCGCCTGGCGCGCCGCGGCGATCGCCTCGCCCGGTCGCACCAGCGTCTTGGACGGGATGCAGCCCCAGTAGGAGCACTCGCCGCCGACGAGCTCGCGCTCGACGATGGCGACCCGCAGGCCGCCCTCGGCCAGCGCGCCGGCGCAGACCTCGCCCGCCGGCCCTGCGCCGACGACGATGGCGTCGAAGTCCGTGCTCACGACGACGCCTTCCGCGCGGCGTCGAGGTGCGACGCCGAGATGATCAGGCCGATGTGGCTGTAGG
>JALYMR010000057.1 GCA_030773615.1 Actinomycetota bacterium | reverse complement strand
GGCGCCTTCCCGGTCGACGAGCAGGGGCGGTGGAGGTGGACCGTCGAGGCGTGGACGGACGCGCTCGCCTCCTGGCGCGACGAGGTGCGGCGCAAGGTCGACGCAGGCCAGCCCGACCTGTCGGGCGAGCTGTCGGAGGGCCTGCTCCTCCTGCGCGCCGCCGCCGAGCGCGCGGAGGGGTCCGATCGCGCCACGATCGAGCGGGCCCTCGCGGTGCTCGCCGACGAGTCCGCGCCCGCTCGCGCGCGGGCGCAGGCGGCGCTCGGCGCCGACGTTGCGGAGGCGGCCGACCGGCACCCGGACCGCGGCGACGCGACCGCGCTGGCCGAGCCCGTGCCCCTCGAGGTCCAGCGCGAGCGCGCCCGCTTCGGCTCCTGGTACGAGCTCTTCCCCCGCTCGTGGGGGGGGCTGCGCGGCGTGCGGGCCCAGATCCCGCGCCTGGCCGAGCTCGGCTTCGACGTCCTCTACCTGCCCCCGATCCACCCCATCGGGCGAACGAACCGCAAGGGCCGCAACAACGCGCTCGTCGCCGCCCCCGGGGACCCGGGGAGCCCGTGGGCGATCGGTGGTCCCGAGGGCGGGCACACGGCGGTGCACCCCGAGCTGGGCACCCTCGAGGACCTCGACGCGCTCGTCGCCGCCGGGGAGGAGCACGGGGTGGAGATCTGCCTGGACTTCGCGATCCAGTGCTCGGCGGACCACCCCTGGCTCACGGAGCACCCCGAGTGGTTCCACCGCCGCCCGGACGGGACGCTGAAGTTCGCGGAGAACCCCCCGAAGAAGTACCAGGACATCTACAACGTCAACTGGGACAGCGAGGACTGGGAGGGCCTGTGGCAGGCGCTCCTCGACGTCGTGCGCTTCTGGGTGGGCCATGGGGTGCGCGTCTTCCGGGTGGACAACCCGCACACGAAGCCGCTGTCCTTCTGGGAGTGGCTCATCCGCGAGGTGCGCGCCGAGGCCCCCGACGTCCTCTTCCTGGCCGAGGCGTTCACCCGCCGCCCCATGATGAACGCGCTGGCCAAGCTCGGCTTCGACCAGAGCTACACCTACTTCACCTGGCGCCACACCCGCCACGAGCTCGAGCGCTACCTCACGGAGCTCACGACCTCGGGCGAGGAGCGCTTCTTCCGCCCGAACTTCTTCGTGAACACGCCCGACATCCTCACCGCCGAGCTCGCCGAGGGCGGCCCGGCGAAGTTCCACAGCCGCCTCGTGCTCGCGGCCACGCTCGGGCCGAGCTACGGGGTCTACTCGGGCTTCGAGCACTTCGAGGGCGTCCCGGAGCGGCCGGGCTCGGAGGAGTACCTCGACTCGGAGAAGTACGAGGTGAAGGCGCGGGCCCTCGACGGGCCGCTCTTGCCCCGCATCCAGCGGCTCAACGAGGCCCGGCGGGCGAACCCCGCGCTCCAGCGCCTGGAGGTCACCTTCCTCGACACGGAGAACGACGCGCTCATCGCCTACGCGAAGCGGGCCCGGGGCAACGTCGTCATCTGCGTCGTGACGCTCGACCCCCACGACGCGCAGGAGGGGGCCGTCCACGTGCCCCCCGAGCTCGGGCTGGCGCCCGTGTTCAGCGTGGCCGACGAGCTCCAGCCCGGCGCCTGGTACCAGTGGCGGCTGGGGCGCAACTACGTGCGCCTCGAGCCGGGCGAGCGGGGGGCGCACGTCCTGCGCGTGCTCGAGCCGTGAGCACCACGGGGCACTCCGGGCACTGGTTCGAGTCCGACCCGCTGTGGTTCAAGCGCGCGGTCTTCTACGAGATCCACCTGCGGGGCTTCTTCGACTCCAACGGCGACGGGTCGGGCGACTTCCGCGGCCTGGCCGAGAAGCTCGACTACCTCCAGTGGCTGGGCATCGACTGCATCTGGCTCTTGCCCATGTACGCCTCGCCCCTGCGCGACGGGGGCTACGACATCGCCGACTACTACGCGATCCATCCCGACTACGGCGAGATCGAGGACGCCCGGCGCTTCATCGAGGCGGCGCACGAGCGGGGCATCCGGGTCATCGCCGACCTCGTCATGAACCACACCTCGAGCGACCACGCCTGGTTTCAGGAGGCGCGCTCGTCGCCCGACTCGCCCAAGCGCAACTGGTACGTGTGGTCGGACACGTACGAGCGCTACCAGGACGCGCGGATCATCTTCGTCGACACGGAGAGCTCGAACTGGACCTGGGACGACGAGGCGGGCGCCTACTACTGGCACCGCTTCTTCAGCCACCAGCCCGACCTCAACTACGACGAGCCGGAGGTCCAGGAGGCGATGCTCGACGCCCTGCGCTTCTGGCTCGACCTCGGGCTCGACGGCTTCCGCCTCGACGCCGTGCCCTACCTGTACGAGCGCGAGGGGACGAACTGCGAGAACCTCGGGGAGACCCACGCCTTCCTCAAGCGGGTGCGGGCGACAGTCGACGCGGAGTACCCCGACCGGGTCCTCCTCGCCGAGGCGAACCAGTGGCCCGAGGACGTCGTGGCCTACTACGGCGACGGCGACGAGTGCCACATGGCCTTCCACTTCCCCGTCATGCCGCGCATGTTCATGTCCCTGCGGCGCGAGGAGGCGGTCCCCATGCTCGAGATCCTCGAGCGGACCCCGTCCATCCCGGACAACTGCCAGTGGGGCCTGTTCCTGCGCAACCACGACGAGCTGAC
>JALYMR010000056.1 GCA_030773615.1 Actinomycetota bacterium | reverse complement strand
CCGGGTAGGTCGGTGGCATGTCGTCATCGCGGTCGCCCAGCGACGGTGAGCGGGCGCTCGCCGAGATCCTCGTCCAGGCCAAGCTCGCCCCGGCCGGAGAGCTGCCGGAGCTCGCGGGCCGCGCGAGCGCCCTCTTCGGGGCCGGCGACGCCCAGATCCTGCTCGTCGACCACGGGCAGCGCGTGCTCGTCCCCATGCTGCCGAGCGGCGCCGTGGGGGAGCCGCTGGCGGTGGACAGCACCCTGCCGGGCCTCGCGTTCCGCCGCGTCGAGGTGCAGGAGGTGGACACGGAGCACGGCCGCCGCCTGTGGATCCCCCTGCTCGAGGGCATCGACCGGCTCGGCGTGTTCGGTCTCACCGTCGCCGCCGGGGACCCCCTGGCGGATGCGCGCGCGCACTGGCTCGCCGCGCTGCTCGCCGAGCTCGTGGTCACCAAGGGCCTCAACAGCGACGCGATCGCGCGCGTGGCCCGCCGCCGGCCCATGAGCCTCGCGGCGGAGATGCAGTGGGCGCTCATGCCGCCGCTGACCGCCGGCACCGACCGCGTGGTCGTCAGCGCGATGCTCGAGCCCGCCTACGAGGTCGGCGGCGACGCCGTCGACTACGCGCTCGAGACGGACATGGCGCACGTCGCCGTCCTCGACCCCATGGGCCACGACCTCGCCGCGAGCGTGTGCGCGAGCCTCGCGATCGCGGCCTACCGCAACGTGCGCCGCGCCGGGGGGACCCTGCCGGAGATGGCGGACGCGATCGAGCGGGCCATCGCCGGGCAGTTCGCGCAGCAGCACTTCACCACCGCGATCCTCGCCACCCTCGACCTGCGGACCGGGAGGCTGCGGTGGATCGACGCCGGCCACCCGCCCGCGCTCCTCCTGCGCGGCGGCCAGCTCGTCAAGACGCTCGACGCCCGGCCCGACCCCCCGCTCGGGATCGGGCTCACCGCGCAGGTCACCGTGCACGAGGAGACCCTCGAGCCCGGCGATCGCCTCCTCTTCTACACGGACGGCGTCGTCGAGGCGCGTGACCAGGACGGCCGGTTCTTCGGCGTGCAGCGGCTCGTGGACTTCGTCGTGCGCGCCGAGGCCAACGGCGACGCCCCGCCCGAGACGATGCGCCGCCTGTCCCACGCCGTGCTCGACCACCAGGGCGGCCACCTGCAGGACGACGCGACCCACCTCATGCTCGAGTGGCTGACCGACCGCGACCTCATGCCGCTGGCCGGACGGCGACCGGCTCGCGCCGACGGGCGGCCCCGGGCTCGCGAGCCCTCGCCATGACCGAGATCCGGATCGTCACCTTCAACGCGGGGGCGGGCAGCCCGACGGTCACGACGCCCGAGGCGGCGCTCCTGGAGCTGCCGTTCTACCGCGAGGCGCTCACCGATGCGCCCGGCGCCCCGATCCTCGCGCTGCAGGAGGTCGGCCCGGCGCAGGCGCGCGCCCTGCGGCACGCCGACGGGGACGGGCGGTGCCGCGTGCTGCAGGCGCGCAGGCCCGGGCAGGGCAACGCGCTCGTGGTCCCCGCGCGCTACGAGCTGCTCGCCCGCCGGCGGCGGCCGTTCGTCGCCGGGCACGTCCGCGGCGCGAGGGCGACCCTGGGCGCCTGGGCATGGCGCGGGCACCGCCCGGACTGGCGGCAGCTCGGCGAGGCACGGCTGTGGATCGAGGCGTGGGTGCGCGACCGGGCCGGGGGTGCGGCGTTCACCGTCCTCACCACCCACCTCTCCGTCGAGCCCTACCTCAGGCTGGCGCAGGCGCAGGCCATCGTGGCCCGCGCGCTCGCCGCCCCCCGTCCCGTGCTCCTGGCCGGCGACCTCAACGTGCCCCGGCGCGCCCCCGGCGCGCTCGACGTCCGGGCCCGGGCGGTGCTCGCCGCCCTGACGGACGTCGGCCCCGCGTCGCCGCCGGGCCGCCACCCGGACGTCGACCACGTGCTCGGGCTCGGCGTCGTCCCCGTGCGCGCGCGGGTGTGGACGGGGGCCTCGCTCAGCCTGCCGGGCCACCCGACCGCCGAGAGCATCAGCGACCACGACGCCTTGGACGTGACGGTGCGGCTGGCCGAGCTCGGCTAGGCCCCCGCCGCCCCGGCCCCGGCCAGCGGCCCGCCCGCCGCAGCCCGCTCGCCCCGGTCCTTCGCCTCGCCCAGGCGGGCAGCCACCCGAGCCAGCCGGGGAGGTACCAGGTGCGCTCGCCGAGGACGCCATCGCCGCGGGCAGCAGCACCGCGCGGACGAGCGTCGCGTCGATGAGCACGGCGACCGCGAGCCCGAGCCCGATCTGCTTGAACTCGACCGCGGTCAGCGTGGCGAACACGGAGAACACGGCCACCATCACCGCGGCGGCGCTCGTCACCACCCCCGCCGCGGCCCGGATGCCGTGGGTGACGGCCCGCTCGGTGGCCATCCCCGCCCCCACCGCCTCGCGGATGCGGCTCAGGATGAACACGTGGTAGTCCATGGACAGCCCGAAGAGGACCACGAAGAGGAAGGGCGGCACCCACGAGGTGATCCCGCCGTTGGACCGGAAGCCGAGGAGCTCCTCGAGCCGGCCGTCCTGGAAGACGAGCACGAGCACGCCGTAGGCGGCGCCGACCGAGAGCAGGTTGAGCACGATCGCTTGAGCGGGACGACGATCGACCGGAAGGTCACGAGCAGCAGCACGAACGCGAGCCCGAGGACGAAGGCGAACACGAGGGGCAGCCGGGCCCGCATGACGTCGTTGAAGTCCTTCGAGCCGGCGGTGAGGCCGGTGACGTCGGCCTGGGCGCCGGGCACGCGGTCGATCGTGGCGGGCAGGACGCGGTCGCGCAGGGCGTCCAGCGCCGCGCTCGACGCGTCGTCCGTGCCGTTGCCGGCCAGGGGCACGAGCACGAGGGCGACCGTGCCGGCCGGGTTGGCCTCCATCCGCACCGGGCCGGACATCCGGGCCGTGGCTGCCGCGCCGCGCCCGAGCGCCTCCACGGCCCGCACGACGTCCGGCGCCCGCACGTCAGGCGCCCGCACGACGACCACGGCCGGCTGCGATCCACCGGGGAAGGCGGCCTGGATGCGGTCGTAGGTCTGCATGACGGGCAGCGAGCGCGACAGGCCGGCCATGCCCGGGTCGACGGTCCGCAGCCCCAGGGCGGGCAGGGACAGGGCGACGAGCAGGCCGCCGGCGAGGGCCAGGGCGAGCGCCGGGCGACGCAGGACGCGGTCGATGACGGCACCCCACGCCCGGGAGCCCCCCGCGCGCCGCGGGCGCCGGCTCAGGACCGGCACCCGCCCCCGCTCGATCCAGCCCCGGCGGCCGAGGACGGCGAGCAGGGCGGGCAGCACGGTGAGCGACCCGAGGACGGCCGTCGCCACCACGAGGATCGTCCCGTAGGCGAAAGGAGACGAACACGGCGTTGCCGGCGACGAACATCCCGGCCATCGCCGCCATGACCGTGACGCCCGAGACGAGCACGGCCCGGCCCGAGGTGGCGGCCGCCGCCGCGAGGGGCGCGTCGGGCCGGCCCCCGCGTCGCGCTCCTCCAGCAAGCGCCGCAGGTAGAACATGGAGTAGTCGACGCCGACGGCGAGGCCGATGAGCAGGACCACGGAGGAGATCGACTCCTCCACCGGGAAGAGCTGCGAGAGCGGGGCGATCAGCCCGAGCGCGGCGATCACCGCGGTGAGGCCGAGGAGCAGGGGGATGCCCGCGGCCACGAGCGCGCCGAAGGCGACGACGAGCACGACCAGCGTGATGGGCCGGGAGAGCAGCTCGGCCCGGCGGAAGTCGCGGTCGGAGGACGCGGAGAGCGCGCGGCCCACGCTCGCGTCGCCGAACTGCTCGATGCGCAGCCCGGGGTGCGCGCGCTGGGCCGCCGCCGTCGCGGCCAGGCTGGGCACGACCCGTTCGTGCGCGCCCTCGTCGGCGCCCGGGAGGGTGAAGGTGACGAGCGCCGAGCGACGGTCGGCCGAGACCTGCCCCTCGTGACCGGGCGCGAGCGGGGACCGCACCTCGCGCACGCCGCGGGCGCCCTCGAGCCGGCGCACGACGTCGTCGACGGCCCGGGCGAACGCGGGGTCGCCCGCCCGCTTCGCCCCGCGCGCCTGCACGAGCACCTGCTCGGCGGCCTGCTCGGGGAAGCCGGCGGCGGCGATCGCCCGGTCGGCGCGGCGCGACTCGCCGTTGCCGGTCTCCGCGTCGTCCATCGTCCTCTGCCCCACCGCACCGCCCACGGCGAACGCGACGACGACGAACAGGAGCCAGCCGAGGATGGCTCGGGCGGGGTGGGCGGCGCTGAAGCGGCCGGCGCGCGCGGCGAGGTCGGGGCGGGGCGGGCGATCGGACATGAGGAGACCCTCCCGCAGCCCCTGGCCCCCGTCAGGGGGGTGGGCTGCCGTCCCGGGGTGCGGGGTGCCCGCACCCTCCTACTCCCGAAGCGAGGTGGCGGAGCACGGCGAGCACCCGCCGGTGGGTGTCGCCGGCCGGGGGCAGGTCGAGCTTGCCGAAGATGCTCGTCACGTGCTTTCGATCGCGCGCTCGGTGACCACGAGCTCGTCGGCGATCGCCGCGTTCGAGTGGCCCTCCGCCATCAGGGCGAGCACCTGCGGCTCGCGGGCGGTGAGCCCGGCGAGGGGATCGGCGCGCCGCGCGCGCCCGAGCAGGGCGCCGACGACCTCGGGTCAAGCGCCCGTGCCGCCGGCGCCGACCCGGTCGACGAACTGCAGGAACCGGTCGACGTCGATGACCCGGTCCTTGAGCAGGTAGCCGACGCCGGCGGGGTCCTCGAGCAGCTCGCCCGCCGCGCTCTCCCCCACGTGGGCCGAGAGGACGAGCACCCGCAGGCCGGGCAGCTCGCGGCGCAGGGCGACCGCCGCGCGCAGGCCGTCGTCACCGAGGCCGGCGGCATGCGGACGTCGACCACGGCGACGTCGGGCCGGTGGGCGCGCGCCTTGCGCAGCAGGTCGGGCGTCGCCCGCCTGGGCCACGACCTGGTGGCCGGCCTCGGCGAGCAGCCGCACCAGGCCCTCGCGCAGCAGGACGTCGTCCTCGGCTACGACGATCCGCACGGCAGCTCGGCGCGCAGGGTCGTGCCGCGCTCGGGGCGGCTCGAGACCTCGAGGCGGCCGTCGAGCGCGGCGACACGGTCGGCGAGTCCGCGCAACCCGGTGCCCGCGGCGGGATCGGCGCCCCCCCGGCCGTCGTCGCGCACCTCGACGACGAGCCTCCCGTCGCCCTGGACGACCTCGACCTGCACGCTCGTGGCCTCCGCGTAGCGCGCGACGTTCGTCAGCCCCTCCGCGACGACGTAGGGCGCGGCGGCCTCGACGGCGGCGGACAGGCGTTCCGGGGCGCGCACGGCGACCTGCACCGGCAGCGGCGCGCGACTGCCGATGGCGGCCAGCGCCGAGGCGAGGCCGTGCTGGACGAGCACGGGCGGGTGCAGGCCGCGGGCGAGCTCGCGCAGCTCCTGCGTGGCGGTCGCGAGCTCGTCCAGGCCGCGACCGACCAGGTCGTGCGCGCCGTCGGGGTCGGCGGGGAGGCGGCGCTGGGCCAGGCGGAGGGTGAGCGCGGCGGACACCAGGCGCTGCTGCGCGCCGTCGTGCAGGTCGCGCTCGAGGCGCCGGCGCTCCGCGTCGCCGGCCTGCACGAGCCCGGCGCGTGAGGCCCGCAGCTCCTCCAGGCGGGCACGCAGCGCGGCCTTCAGGCGACCGTTGTCGAGCGCGAGCGCGGCGGCCGCCGCCACCCTCCGCACGTGGTCGGGCTCCTGCTCTCGGGCCGCGTCGTGCTCGAGGGCGCCGACCGGCTCGCCGTCGCGCTCGACCACCGTCCACGCCCGGGCGCGATCGTCGGCCCCGGGCGCGACGGGCAGGCCGTCGCCGTCGACCCACGCGCCGCGGTCGGGCAGCCAGAACGCGAGCCGCAGCGTCGGGTCGCCGAGCGCCTCGGCGAGCGCCGCGCGCAGGCCCGCGGCGTCGTGCGCGCCGCGGAGGCGATCGAGGAGCCCGGTGAGCGCCCCGGCCTCCACCATGCGGACCCGGGCCAGCCCGGCCAGGAAGGTGAAGGGGACGAGGATGAGCCCCAGGGTGGTCAGGAGGTCGAGCGCCAGCACCACGTCGGGGTCGCGCCGAGCCCCTCGCCGGCCACGGTGGCCGCGTAGAGCGCGGCGGTCACCGCACCCGTGAGGAGCACGGGGGCGAGGGCGGCCGCTCGCGCCCGCCCGGTCGGCGGAAGCGGCGCACGAGGACGAGGACGACCGCGCAGGCGAGCAGGGCTCCCGTGAGCTGCTGGACGTCGTGCAGCAGCTCGTGCAGGCCGTCGTCGCGCTGGACGAGCAGCAGCTTCTGCGGGCAGGCGCAGGCCGGGATCGCCCGGGCGGGGTCGGCGACCGCCAGCACGGGGAGGTTGAGGCCGCACACCGCGTAGGCGCCCGCCGCCAGGCCGCGGTGCCCGCGCGACCGCAGCCGCCCGTCGGGATAGGCGAGCAGGAGGTGCGCGACGAGGGCGACGTAGACGCCGTCGAAGGCGAGCCCGACCGTGAACAGGAGGTCCGCGTCGGCGACCTCGAGCTGGGCGACCAGGGCGCAGACGCCCACCGCGACCATGAGCGCGCCCACGCGCAGCCCTCGCTGGCGCTCCCACGCGAACAGCCCGGCGCCGACGAAGCTCAGCCCGAGCAGGGGGCCGAGCACCGCCCAGTTCGCCCGCTCGCCCCAGTGGTCGCTCGTGAGGGTCAGCGGCACGAGCGCGAGGGCGAGGGCCACCGCCACGAGGCCGACGAGGCGGGGAAGCGGCCGGCGCGCGAGCGTCGCCGCGAGTCTCCCGGACACGGAGGACGCCGTGGGTACGGGTGGCCGTACCCCGTCGCTCGGCCGGGCGTCGCGTTCAGAGCTCGCCGACGAGCACCGCGCAGCCGAAGACGAAGGCGAGCGCGGCGACGACGCCGACGACCCGCGGGGACAGGCCCCCGTGGATCCCCGTCTGGTGCACGACCGCGTGGCCCCTGCCCCGCGCGATGAGCCAGCGGTTGACGGGCAGCGCGACCGCGCCGGCCACCACGAGGGCGAAGGAGAGCGCGCCCCAGAAGAGCAGGCTGTCCAGCCCGGCCTCCATCGCCCCGGGGACGAGGAGCATGATGGCGTTGTCCACGAGCTCCATCACGGCGATGCTCAGCGTGTCCGACGCGAGCGCGATCGGGACGACGGCGCCGAGCGCGAGCCGCGCGCGCAGAAGCGGGAGGCTCGTCAGCGCGTAGCCGAACAGGAAGGCGAGCGCCACGGCCAGGGCGACGGTGCCCCACTCCGAGAAGCCGAGCGCCGTGCCGATGACCATCCCCAGCACCTCCCCGATGGCGCACCCCGTGAGGCAGTGCAGCGTCGCGCTGAGGGCGACGCTGGTGAGGGCGCCCCCTGACGCCGGGAGCTCATGGTGCTCGTGGTGCGCGGGCCCCGCGTGCTGGCCGGCCACGGCGGTGTGGGTGGTGTGGGTGGTGTGGGGCATGCTCCCTCCCCTGTCCGTGTGGCGGTGTCCTCGGCTCAGCCCTGCTGTCGGCCGGAGAGCTGGCCGCGCAGGGTGGCGATCTCGGTGACGGCCGCGCCGACCCAGGCGCTGCGGGTGGCGGCGATGTCGCCGTCGAGGTCGGCCGCGTACGCGGCGTTGTGGGTGAGCCCCTCGATGTCGGCGAGGGCGCGCTCGGCGAGGAGCAGGCCCAGCCGCTCGCGGAGCCCGACGGCGTCGGTGCTCGTGCTCCCGGTGGTCATGCCACCATGATAGCGGTACCCCCCTGGGGTATCTAGGCCGACGCGCCCGGTTCGGGGCGAAAGCGCCGCAGCCGCAGCGCGTTGGTCACCACGGAGACGCTGGAGAGGGCCATGGCCAGGCCCGCGAGGAGGGGGTTGAGCAGGCCGGCCGCGGCGAGCGGCAGCGCGGCGAGGTTGTAGCCGAAGGCCCAGGCGAGGTTCTGCCGGATCGTGCGCAGCGTCGCCCGGCTCAGGCGGATGGCGTCGGCCGCCGCCCGCAGGTCGCCCGACACGAGCGTGAGGTCCGCCGCCTCCATGGCGACGTCCGTCCCGGTGCCGACGGCCAGGCCGAGGTCGGCCTGGGCGAGCGCGGGCGCGTCGTTCACGCCGTCCCCGACCATGGCGACGACCCTGCCCTCGTCCTGCAGGCGGCGGACGACGGCCGCCTTCTCCTCGGGCAGCACCTCCGCGACGACCTCGTCGACGCCCACCTCGGCAGCGACCGCGCGCGCCGCGGCCGCGCTGTCGCCCGTGAGCAGCACGGGGCGCAGCCCGAGCGCCCGCAGCGAGGCGACGGCCTCGGCTGACGTCGGCCGGATCGCGTCGGCCACGACGAACACCGCCCGGGGCTCGCCGTCCCAGGCGGCCACCACGGTGCCGCGACCCGACGCCTCGGCCGCGCGGAGGGCGGCGCGCAGCGCAGCCGGGGCGCGCTGCTCGCCGGCCGCGAGCACGAGCGAAGGCCGGCCGACCCGCACGCGGCGACCCTCGACGACGCCCTCCACGCCCAGTCCCGCACGGGTCACGAAGCCCTCGACGGCCGGCAGGGCGCCGAGCTCGTCCCGCGCGGCGCGGGCGATCGCGCGGCCGATCGGGTGCTCCGAGGGGTCCTCGAGCGCGCCCGCGAGGCGCAGCGCCTCGACGCGGTCGACCCCGTCGGCCAGGGCGACGCCGGCCAGCGTCATCCTGCCGGTCGTCACCGTCCCCGTCTTGTCCAGCACGATCGTGTCGACCCTGCGCGCGGCCTCGAGGACCTCCGGACCGCGGATGAGCAGACCGAGCTGCGCTCCGCGGCCGGTGCCCACGAGCAGGGCCGTCGGGGTGGCCAGGCCGAGCGCGCAGGGACAGGCGATGATGAGCACGGCGACCGCGGCGGTGACCGCGAACGCCTCGTCCGCGCCCACCGCGAGCCACACCCCGAGCGTGGCCACGGCCAGGCCGAGCACGACGGGCACGAAGACGCCCGCGACGCGGTCGGCCAGGCGCTGCACGGGCGCCTTGCCGGCCTGCGCGTCGGCGACGAGCCTGGCGATGCGGGCCAGGGAGGTGTCCGCCCCGACCCTGGTGGCGCGCACCACGAGCCGCCCCCCCGCGTTCACGCTGCCCCCCGCGACCTCGTCGCCCGGCTGCTTCTCCACGGGCACGGACTCGCCGGTGAGCAAGGACTGGTCGACCGCGGAGGCCCCGGCCTCGACGACGCCGTCGGTGGCCACGCGCTCGCCGGGGCGCACGACGAAGCGCTCGCCGACGGCCAGCCGGTCGACGGGCACGCGCCGCTCCGCCCCGTCGCCGTCGAGCACGGAGGCCTCGCCGGCGCCGCGCTCGAGCAGCGCCCGGAGCGCGGACCCCGCGCGTCCCCGCGCGCGCGCCTCGAGGTAGCGCCCGGCGAGCACGGACACGGTGACCGCGGCGGCGACCTCGAGGTAGACCTCCCCCGTCCCGCTCGCGCGGTCGGGCACGAGCTCGAAGGCCATCCGCATCCCGGGGTCGCCCGCGTCGCCCAGGACGAGGGCGCCGAGCGACCAGGCGTAGGCGGCGAGGACGCCGAGGGACACGAGCGTGTCCATGGTCGCCGTGGCGTGCCGGGCGTTCGTCCACGCCGCCCGGTGCAACGGCAGCGCGCCCCAGGCCACGACCGGCGTGGCCAGCGCGAGCGCGAGCCACGCCCAGCCGTCGAACTGCAGGGGCGGGACCATGGCCAGGACGACCACGGGGAGCGTCAGGGCCAGCGAGACGAGCAGGCGCCGGCGCAGCGCAGCGGTGGCCTCGGCCGCGGCGGCGTCCTGGTCCCCCTGCGCGCCGGCGACCGGCAGCGACGCCTCGTAGCCCGCGGCCCGGACGGCCTCGACGAGCCGCTCGGGGGCGACGCTCGCCGCGTCGAAGGCGACCGTCGCCCGCGCCGTGGCGTAGTTCACGGTGGCCTCGACCCCCTCGAGGCGGTTGAGCCGGCGCTCCACGCGGTTCGCGCACGCGGCGCACGTCATGCCGCCGATCGGCAGCTCGACGCGTTCCGCGGGGGGCGCCGTCAGCGGGGCACCTCGTAGCCGGCCTCCGCGACCGCCCCGCGCACCGCCTCCTCGCTGAACCCCTCGCCCCGGACGGTGACGCGGCCCGCGTCGAGGTCGACGTCGACGTGCTCGACGCCCGCGACCTCCGAGACCTCCTCGCGGACGCTGGCCACGCAGTGGGCGCAGGTCATGCCGGTCACCGCGAAGGTGCGCACGGCGGAGGGATCAGGGGCGGCCACCCGCCCAGCATACCCCCTTGGGGTAATCTGTCCCCCGTCGACCCCGAGGAGCCCTCCCGATGCCCGGCGCCGAGACCGCCCCGCCCACCGCCTCGCGCGGCTACAGCGCGACCAAGGACCAGCTGCTGAAGCGACTGCGACGCGTGGAGGGCCAGGTCCGCGGCGTGCAGGGCATGGTCGACGAGGAGCGCTACTGCATCGACGTCCTCACCCAGATCGCCGCGATCCAGGCCGCCCTGGACAAGGTGGCGCTCGGGCTGCTCGACGAGCACGCGCGCCACTGCGTGGCCGGGGCCGCCGGCGACGACCGGCTGGACAAGACGGACGAGCTCCTGTCCGCGGTCGGCCGGCTCCTGCGCCGCGGGTAGCCCGCCCGGCGCGACGACGACCTCCCGACCGGGTAGGGCGCGCCCGTGGAGCTCGACGAGACCCAGCGGCGCCTGCTGCGCGTCGTGGACGAGCGCGGCCCGGTGGGCGACGAGGCGATCGCCGAGGAGCTCCGGCGCGGCGCCGACCGGATCGAGGTCGACGAGGTCAGGGCCCTGGCCGCCGAGCTCCAGCGCCGGGCGCTCCTCGAGCAGTCCGAGTCCGCACCGGACCGCTGGCAGCTCACGGCCGACGGCCGCCTCGCGCTGATGCGGTAGCCCGCCCGCCCCCCGCGCGCCCGGCAGGGCGCCGCCTCAATGCTCCGGCTGCCGGTGCGCCGCTCTCCTCAATCGGAGGGCGCACCCGCCGACCACCGCGCTCGAACCCCTCCCTCCGAGAAAGGTCCCGAGTGCACTTCCCCTCCCCGTCCCGTCCGCGCACGGCGCTCCGCCGCCCGGGCGGTGCCGCGTCCGCCCTGGTGGTCGCCGGACTCCTGGGCGCCACCCCCGCCCTGGCCGCCGACACGACCCCGCCGACCGTGGCCATGAAGGCCCCCCTCAACGGCGGCACCGTGTCGGGCTCGTACTTCGACAACGTCGCCTGCTCGGCGACCGCGTCCGACGCCGTCGGCGTCGACCGCGTCGAGTTCCTCGTCGACGGCAAGCTGACGAACACGGAGCGCTTCGCCCCCTACACCTGCACCTGGGACACCCGCACGGTCGCCAACGGCACGCACGTCCTCACCGCGAGGGCCTTCGACGCGGCGGGCAACAGCGCCTCGGCCAGCGTCGACGTCAACGTGGCGAACGCGGCGAGCGCGCCCACGGCGACCTGGAAGGCGCCGACCGGCGGCACGACCGTGTCCGGCAACCTCAACGGCGGCACGGCCTGCGAGGCGACCGCGACCACGCCGACCGGCAGCACGGTCAAGACCGTGCAGTTCTTTGTGGACGGCAAGCTGCTCAACACGGAGCTCAACGCCCCCTACACCTGCTACTTCGACACGAAGACGGTGCCCGACGGGGCGCACGAGCTCAAGGCGGTCGTCACGGACAGCGCGGGCCGGACGGGCTCGAGCGCGATCTCGGTGACCGTGGCCAACGGGACGACGGCGCCCGCGCCGACGCCGACCCCGACGCCGACCCCCACGCCGACCGGCGACCCGGTCATCGCCGCGGCCGGCGACATCGCCTGCGACCCGGCCAGCAGCTCCTACAACGGCGGGTCCGGGACCTCGACCTCCTGCCGCCAGAAGGCGACGTCGAACCTGCTCACCACGGGCAACCTGGCGAAGGTGCTCACGCTCGGCGACAACCAGTACGAGGGCGGCGCCCTCTCCGCGTTCCGCCAGTCCTACGACCCCAGCTGGGGCCGCGTGAAGTCGATCACCGCGCCCGCGGTGGGCAACCACGAGTACCGGGCCTCCGGGGCCAGCGGCTACTTCGACTACTTCAACGGCGTCGGCGTGAGCAGCGGACGGGCCGGCAGCCGCGGCAAGGGCTACTACTCCTACGACATCGGCTCCTGGCACGTCATCGCCCTGAACTCGAACTGCTCCTTCGTGAGCTGCGCGGCCGGCTCGGCGCAGGAGCAGTGGCTCAAGGCCGACCTGGCCGCGAACCCCCGCGCCTGCACCCTGGCCTACTGGCACCACCCGCGGTTCTCCTCGGGCAGCCACGGCAACGACACCGCCGTCGCCCCGCTGTGGAACGCGCTGTACGCGGCCGGCGCGGACGTCGTGCTCAACTCGCACGACCACTCCTACGAGCGCTTCGCGCCCCAGAGCCCGAGCGGCGCGGCCGACCCCGTGCGCGGTATCCGCGAGTTCGTCGTGGGCACCGGCGGCAAGGGCCACTACGGCTTCAGCAGCACGAAGGCCAACAGCGAGAAGCGCATGACCGGCACCTTCGGCGTGCTCGAGGTGACGCTGCACCCGAACAGCTACGACTGGAAGTTCCGCCCCGAGGCGGGCAAGACCGCCACCGACTCGGGCACCACGGGCTGCCACGGCTAGACGGCGACGACGCCCGGACGCAGGAGCGGAGGGGCCGGCGACGGCCCCTCCGCGTCGTCCAGGGCCCGAGGACGTCGCGGCTAGCGCGGGGTCTCGAGCGAGACCAGGACGTCGCCCTCGGACAGGTCGAGGACCTCGAGCCCGAGGTCCTCGAGGTGCTCGTGCACCCACGCGAGCGCTCGGCGGTCGGCCTCCTCGAGGCCGGCCTGGCGCTCGAACACGCGCACGGCGAGGAACGTCCCGTCCCCGAGCTCGACGAAGTACCAGGCGCGGAAGCCGGGCGCCGCGCTGACGAGCGGGGCGAAGCCCTCCCCCAGCCGGCGGCGCAGCTCGCCCAGGTCGCCCGAGCGGATGCGATAGCGCTGGGCGGTCACGTACTGGGGGTCGCGGAGCATCGCGAGGTCGAAGTGGTGGGCCCCGCCGAGCTCCTCGATGGCTCCGAGCACCGCCGCCTTCGCCGCGTCGCGGTCCGCCGCCTCGACGGAGACGTTCACGACCCGGTCCGAGCCCAGCCCGATGCTCGCGTCGAGCCGCGCCTCGAGGCGCTCGAGGACGTCCGCGGCGTCCTGGCCGGGCGCGCTGAGCGGGAAGTGGACCTCGAAGCGCGACATGGAGCGCCCACCGTACCCCGCGCGCGCGGGCTCCACCCCCCGCGCCCTAGCCTCCGCCCCCTGACGCGCGAGGTGCCCATCCGCGGGGAGATGATCCGGCTCGGCCAGCTTCTGAAGCTCGCCGGGGTCGTGCCGGCGGGCGGCGAGGTCAAGGCGCTGCTCGCGGCGGAGCCCGTCCTGGTCAACGGCGAGCCCGAGGGACGGCGCGGGCGCCAGCTGCGCGCGGGCGACGTCGTCGAGGTCCGCGGCGAGCTGCTGCGGGTCGCCTAGCGACGCAGGAGGCGGGCGGCGGCCACCCCGCCGAGCGCGCCGAACAGATGACCCTGCCAGGAGACGCCGCTCGCGGGCACGAGGCCTCCCAGGAGCGTCGTCCCCCACACGAGCACGACGAGCACGCCGACGGCGAGCTGCACGGGGCGGCGGCTGAACAGCCCCCGGGTGGCGAGGTAGGCGGCGTAGCCGAACACGAGCCCGCTGGCGCCCAGGTGCACGGTGCCGGCGGGGGCGAGGAGCCAGACCCCGAGCCCGGCGACGAGGGCGACCACGGCGGTGACGAGCGCGACCCGCAGCGCCCCGCCTAGCGCGACCGTCGCCCCCAGCACGAGCAGGGGCAGCGTGTTGCCGGCGAGGTGGCCGAAGCCGACGTGCAGGAAGGGCGCGAGGACGATCCCGACGAGGCCGTCGGGATCGCGGGGGACGATCCCGAGGCCGTCCAGGCGCCCGCCGGCGAGCAGGTCGACGACCTCGACGACCCACATGAGCGCGGCCATGCCGGCCACGAGGACGAGGCCGGGACGCGGGGCACGGGCGCGGGCGCGGGCGCGCGCGGCGGAGCCGACGGGCATTGCCCTCCAGGATCGCAGCCCGGACGCGGGTATCCTCGGACGGCATGGGCGACCTCTCCCCCCGGCCCTCCAGGCGGCCGACCCGCCGTCAGCGCGAGCAGCGCGCCTACGCGCTGACCCTGGCCACCGGCGCCGGCGTGGTGCTCACCGTGCTCGCCGTCCTGCTGGCCATCCTCGACGTGACGGGCACCGGCCTCGTCCTCCTGCTCGCCGTCCTCACGGGCGGGCTCGGCTACGGCCTGAAGCGCACGCTCAACCCGTAGCGGCGCCGCCGGGCCGCGCAGGAGCCCGCGGTCCGACGGGCGCGGATGCTTAGCTTCCGCGCCCATGCACGCGGGCTCTTTGCACGCCGTCCGGCCCGACGCCTTCCACCACACGTGGGACCAGGGCCTCGCGCCCGCGATCGAGGTCGAGCCGGGCGACGCCGTCGAGTGCGCCGTGCGCGACGCGTCCGACGAGCAGTTCGACGCGGGCTCGACCGCCGCGGACGTCGCCCGCCTGGACTTCAGCCACGTCAACCCCGTGTCCGGCCCCGTGTTCGTCAAGGGCGCGCGGCCGGGCGACGTGCTCGAGGTCGAGATCCTCGAGCTGCGCCCGCGCGACTGGGGCTGGACGGCCATCATCCCCGGCTTCGGGCTGCTCGCCGACGACTTCCCGGACCCGTGGCTGCGCATCTCGCACGTCGACGCGCAGGGCGGGCAGGTGCGCTTCGGCGAGGGCATCGTCCTGCCCTTCGAGCCGTTCCCGGGGACGATCGGCGTCGCCCCGCCCGAGCCCGGGCCGCACCCCATCCTGCCGCCCTCGCGGTGGGGCGGCAACCTGGACACGAAGCACCTCCGCGTGGGCGCCACGCTGCTCCTGCCCGTCGGCGTGGAGGGCGCGCTGCTCTCCGTGGGCGACACGCACGCCGCGATGGGCGACGCCGAGGTGTGCGGGACCGCGGTGGAGACGGCGATGACGATCGCCCTGCGGGTGGGGGTCCGTCGCGACCTGTCCATCCGCGCGCCGCAGTTCCGCATCCCCGCCGGGGAGCTCGCCCGCACCGAGCGCAGCGCGTACCACGTGTGCACCGGCGTCGAGAGCGATCTCATGGAGGCGACGAGGCAGGCCGTGCGCTCCATGATCGACCACCTCGTCGAGCGCCACGGCCTCGAGCGCCAGGAGGCCTACGCCCTGTGCAGCGTGGCCGTGGACCTGCGCATCCACGAGGTCGTCGACGCCCCGAACTGGGTCGTGGGCGCGTTCCTGCCCGAGGACGTGCTGACGCGCGGCGAGGCGGGCTGATGGCGACGGACGTCCGCGAGACCGCGGGCGGAACCCCGGAGGCGCAGGCCGGCGAGCTGCGGCGAGAGCTGCGCTTCTTCGAGGCGATCGCCCTCTCCATCGCGATCATGGCCCCCACCGCGGCCATGGCCCTCAACGGGACCGCCGTGGCCGGGCTCATCGGGCGGGCCGTGCCGCTTGCCTTCATCGTCGCCACCCTCGGCGTGCTCTTCGTCTCCTGGGGCTTCATCCGCCTGACCCGGCTGTTCAACTCCGCGGGCTCCGTCCTCACGCTCACCGGGATCACCCTCGGCCCGCGTGCGGGCTTCTTCGCGGGATGGGCCCTGTTCGGGACCTACCTCGGCTTCACCGTGGGCTCGGTCGCGGAGATCGGCGTCTTCGGGGAGGCCTTCTTCGCCGAGCTCGGCACGGGCAGCCCGGACTGGATCCTCATCGCGCTCGTGGGCGGCGTCCTCGTCGCGCTGCTCTCCCTGCGCGAGGTCCGCGGCGTGACCCGCTCCCTGCTCGGCCTCGAGGGGCTCTCCGTGGCCCTCATCGTCGTGCTCGTGGTCATCATCTTCGTCAAGCTCTTCGCGGGCAGCGCCCCGGAGGGCCGCGAGCTCACCGTTGACGTGTTCGCGCCCCCGGACGGCGTCCCGTTCGCCGCGGTGGCCACCGCCGCCGTCTTCGGCTTCCTCTCCTTCGGCGGGTTCGAGGGCGCCGCATCGCTCGGCGAGGAGACGGACAACCCGCGGCGCAACATCCCCCGGGCGATCGGCACCGCCGTCGTCGTCGCGGGCGTCTTCTACATCATCGTGATGATCGCCCAGGCCCTGGGCTTCGGGGCGAACGAGGCGGGCGCGACGCGCTTCAGCGAGTCCTCCTCGCCCCTCGGCGACCTCTCGAACGACTACGTGGGCTCGTGGATGGCCGTGCTCATCAACTTCGGCGCGATGATCAGCGCCTTCGCCGCGGGCCTCGGGGCGGCGACCGCGGCCTCGCGGATCCTGTTCTCCCTCGCCCGCGACGCGTTCGGGGGCGGGCGCGTCGCCCAGACCTCCCGCGTGGGGGCGCCGGCGGGCGCCCTCGCCGTGATCATGCTCATCGCCGCCTTGGCCCTCGTGGGCCTGCGCCTCGGTGGGACCTCGGCGGTCAACGCGTTCTTCTACCCCGGCACGCTCGGTGTGCTGCTCCTGCTCGTCACCTACCTGCTGACGAACGTCGGCGCCACGCGCTTCCTGTTCTTCCGGGGTGAGCGCAGCGCGCCCCTCGTCGAGCTCGTGTTCCCCGCCGTGGCCGTCGTGATCCTCGTCTACGTGCTCTACAAGAACACGGACCCGGGCGGCCTCGAGTTCCCGTACACGATCTTCCCGCTCATCGCGGGCGCCTGGCTGCTGGCCGGGCTCGCCATCGTGCTCCTGAGCCCGGGGGCGGCCCGCAGGATCGGCGCGAGCCTCGTGCGCGCGGAAGAGCGGGGCAGCAGGGGCTGAGCGGGCGGGCTCGCGGGCGGCGCGCTACGCGAGTCCGAGGGCACCGGCGATCGTCGAGCACTGCTCGTCGCTCGGCTGCGCGGCGGACCCCATCGTCGCCCGCCGGGCGCCGGCAGGCTGACCCCAGTTGAACAGGGCGAGGTCGAGCGCGCCGAGGGGCACGCCGGTGCCCGCGGCGAGGTCGGCCGCGCGGCGCTCGAGCAGCAGGGTGTCGCCGATGCCGAACACGCGCTTGGCCGCCAGCGTCGTCGGCTCGTCACCGCCGAGGTGCAGGGCGTCGGGGCTCAGCTCGGCGAGGCCGAGCCGGCCGGCGCTGGCCAGGAAGTCGAACCGGGCGGCCCGGGCCAGGCCGGGGAGCGCGAGGCGCTCGAAGGCGCGCGCGAAGCGCCGCTCGGCCGTCCAGGCTGCGTCGCCCGCGAGCGCCGCCGCCTGACCGCCGGCGCGGCTGGCCCACGCTCGGTAGCCGGGCGGTGTGCGCGGGTCGAGCGCCCCGGCGCGCGGGCCGCGGGGCAGGTCGTCGCGCAGGGCGGGGAGCTCGGCGCCCGACCAGGGGACCGCGACGGCCCGGACGGCGGCGAACGGCTCGGGACCCTCGGCGGGCGACACCCAGGCGGTCAGGAAGGCGAGCCACAGCCCCTCCTCCCGGTCCTCGGCAAGCGCGGCGTCGGCGTAGGTGCCGGGCGGCTCGACGGTGAGCTCGGCCAGGCGGGCGGCGGCGAAGGCGAGCTCGTCGGCCAGGCGCCGCGCGTCGGCCGACGCCTTGATCCCCGGGATGAGGTCGGAGCGGAAGCCGTCGTCGACCGCGCGGGTCAGACGCCGCACGCGCACCCCGGTTGCAGGATTTTCGTAGGTAC
>JALYMR010000055.1 GCA_030773615.1 Actinomycetota bacterium | reverse complement strand
CGCCCCGCCCGCGCTGCCCCAGGAGGCAGGCCGGGCGCGCTCCCTCGACGTCGAGCTCGTCGCCCGCGGCCTCGTGCGCCCGACCTGGGTGGGCGCGGCGCCGGGGGACGCCCGCGCCCTCTGGGTCCTCGAGCAGCCCGGTCGCGTCCTGCGCCTCCACGGCCGCCGCCGCGAGGTCGTGCTCGACCTGCGCGAGGAGGTGCGCCTCGGGGCCGAGCAGGGCCTGCTCGGCGCGGCCTTCCACCCCGACTTCGCGCGCAACCGCCGGCTCGTGCTGCACTTCAGCGACCGCCGGGGCGACACCCGGGTCGTCGCGTTCGACCTGCGCGGGGGCCGCCGGCGCACGCTGCTCACCCAGGACCAGCCCGAGGAGAACCACAACGGCGGGGCCGTCGTGTTCGGCCCCGACGGGCGGCTCTACCTGGGCCTGGGCGACGGCGGGGGCGCCTTCGACCCCCAGGGGACCGCCCAGGACCTGCGCTCGCGCCTGGGCAAGCTGCTGGCCGCCGACGTCGACCGGCCCGGGCGCCCGCGGTGGCGCGCCGTGGCCTACGGGCTGCGCAACCCCTGGCGCTTCTCCTTCGACGCCGCGCTGGGCGAGGTGTGGGTCGGCGACGTCGGGCAGGACGAGCGCGAGGAGGTCCACCGGGCGTACCTCGAGCCCGACGAGCCGCCGAAGAACTTCGGGTGGAGCGCCTTCGACGGCACCGAGCGGCTCGCGGGCCGCCGCCTGGACCGCACGGGCGAGCTCGTCTGGCCCGTCGTGACCTACAGCCACGAGGAGGGGTGCTCGGTCACCGGCGGCCTCGTCTACCGCGCCGCGCGCCTCGAGCGCCTGCGCGGGCGCTACCTCTACGGGGACTTCTGCACGGGCGCGCTCTGGTCACTGCGCGGCACGCCGGACGGGGGCGCGACGGACGTCCGGCGCGAGCGCGCGGCGGTCCCCCAGGTCACCCACATCGGGACGGACGCCCGCGGCGAGCTCGTCTTCGCCTCCGCCGAGGGGGCGGTGTGGCGGGGGACGCCTCCCCGGCGCCCTACACGTTGAGGATCCGCGTGGCCAGGTGGGCGGCGTTGCGCGGATTGTCGAGGCCGACGGCGCCGACGGGCACCCCGGGGGGCATCTGGGTGATGGCGAGCACAGCGTCGAGCCCGCCGAGGGCCGAGAGCCCGCTGGTCAGGGGCACGCCGATCACGGGCAGGTCGGTGTGCGCCGCGGCGACGCCCGGCAACGCGGCGGACAGGCCCGCGCCGGCGATGATCACGCGCAGGCCCCGGACACGTGCCTCCCGGCAGTACTCCGCGACCCGCTCGGGGTCGCGGTGGGCCGACATGACCTGGATCTCGTAGCGGATCCCGGCCTGCTCGAGGACCTCGCCCGCCTTGGCCATCTGCTGCATGTCGGACTCCGAGCCCATGATGATCCCGACCTGCGGCGCCTCGGCGACCTCCTGGACGATCTCCTCGACCTCCGTGGCGGGCACCGGGTCGGGTGGCAGCTCGGCGTCGAGGGCGGGCGCGGGGACGAGCGTGGGCTCGGCGGGCTGCGGTTCGCTCATGCGTGGATCCATCCGTTCCACCGCGCGGTGCGCGACGTCGCGGCGCAGCTGGCGGCCCTCGAAGGTGACGCGGTCGGCGGCAGCATAGGCAGCCTCCCGCGCGGCGGCCGGGTCGGGCCCGAGGCCGGTGACGTTCAGCACGCGCCCGCCGGCGGTGACGAGCGCGCCGTCCGCGCGGCGCGCGGTACCCGCGTGGGTGACCTCGACGCCCGCGGGGACCGCGTCGAGCCCCGCGACGGGGTCGCCGAGCACGGGGGCGACCGGGTAGCCGCGCGCGGCGAGGGTGACGGTGACGGCCCACTCGTCCGACCAGCGGGGCTCGAGCCCGAGCAGCCCCCCGGGCTCGCGCGCGGCGAGGAGCAGCTCGAGCAGGTCCGAGCGCAGGCGCGGGAGCACCGCCTGCGTCTCGGGGTCGCCGAAGCGCGCGTTGAACTCGAGCACCCGCACGCCGTCGGCGGTGAGCATGAGCCCCGCGTAGAGCACCCCGTGGAAGGGGGCGCCGCGCTCGCGCAGCACGTCGAGCACGGGCTGGTGGACGGCGGCGACGACCTCGTGCGCGGCCTGGACGTCCACGCCCGGCACCGGCGAGGTGGAGCCCATCCCGCCCGTGTTCGGCCCCCGGTCGCCGTCGGCCAGGCGCTTGTAGTCCTGGGCGGGCGCGAGCGGCACCGCCCGCTCGCCGTCGCACACGGCGAGCAGGGAGACCTCCTCGCCCTCGAGGTGCTCCTCGACGAGCACCCGCCCCGCCCCCGAGCCGCCGGCGAGGAGCTCCGCGAGCGCCGCCCGCGCCTCGGCCTCGTCGGCGGCGATGACCACGCCCTTGCCCGCCGCGAGGCCGTCGTCCTTGAGGACGACGGGGTAGCCGCGGATCGCGGCCAGGCCCTCGGCGACGTCGGCGACGAGCGCGTGGTGCGCGGTGGGGACGCCCGCCTCGGCCATGACCTCCTTCGCGAAGGCCTTCGAGCCCTCGATCCGCGCCCCCGCCCGGATGGGGCCGAACGCGGGGATGCCCCGGCCCTCGAGGCGGTCGACGAGCCCGGCGACGAGCGGCGCCTCGGGCCCCACGACGACGAGGTCGACGTCCTCCGCCGCGGCACGCTCGACGAGCGCGGCGACGCCGGTCGGGCTCGCGGCCACGAGGCGGGCGTCCTCCGCGATCCCGGCGTTGCCGGGGGCGCAGAGCACCTCGGGCCCCGCGGGGGAGCGCAGGAGCGCGCGCACCAGGGCGTGCTCGCGGCCCCCGGAGCCGACGACGAGGACCTTCAAATCGAGGCGATGAAGTCGTCGATCGGGATGGCCGCGAGCGTCTCGTAGCGCGCGGTGCCGCGGGAGCCGAGCTCGAGCGAGACGCGGGCCATGGTCGCGTCGTCGGGCGCCTCGACGATGTTGACGAAGTCGAAGTGCCCGAGCGTCGCCCACTGCGCCTTCACCGTCGCGCCGAGCTGCTCGATCTCCCGGTTGACCTCCCGGATGCGCTGCGGGTTGTTCTTCACCGTCTGCACGCCCTCGGGCGTCAGGGTGGAGAGCATGAGGAAGGTGGGCATGGCGCGCAGTGTCGCACCGCGCCTACCCGGTGAAGCCGTTGTCGTCGAGCCAGCGGCGGGCGACCTCCTCCGGGCGCTGGCCCTCCACGTCGACCTGGGCGTTGAGCGCGCGCAGCTCGTTCGTCGTCAGCCGCTCGGCGATGGGGTCGAAGACCTCGCGCAGCCGGGGTTTGGCCCGCAGCACGTCGGCACGGACGTTCAGGCACGGGTGTAGGTCGCCAAGAAGCGCCTGTCGTCCTCGAGGACGAAGAGCTCGTTGGCGACGATCCGCCCGTCGGTGAGGAAGACCTCGCCGACGTTGCGCCGCACGCCCCGGTCGACCTCGCCGTAGATCTCGCCCTCGTCCGGGAGCAGCACCACGAGCTCGCTGGGGTAGCGCATGCCGTAGGCGCGCTGGAGGCCGGGCGAGCGCGAAGGCGTTGTTGGCGGCGCGGGTGCGAGCCACTCGACGGCGTTGGCCCGGTCGGCCCGCGCGACCTGCGCGTACTGGCGCTCGGGATCCGAGACGGGCTCCTGGCCGAGGTGGACGAGCTGCGCCGTGCCCGTGTACTCCCAGTACATGTCGGCCTGGCCCGCGGTGAGCGCGCGACGGGTCGCCTCGCTGCCCTCGATGCCCGTGCGGTCGCTGACCAGCGCCCCCGCCGCCCGCAGCGCCTCCGCGGTGATCTGGCCCAGCACAAGCTGCTCCGTGAACTCCTTGGAGCCCACGGTGAAGCGCTCGCCGCGCAGGACGTCGGGGGGTGATCGCCGCCCCCGGGGAGCGCCCGCCGCCGCCGGTCGCGCCGGCCAGGAGCGGCGACTACTCGTCCTCGCCGCAACCCGCCGCGAGCGCGACGAGCACCCCGAGCAGGATGAGGAGCGCTCTCACCCGAGCGCCCGGGTCGTCGGCGCGCCGCCGCGGCTGCGCAGCGCGATGTGCCGCACCTCCGCGCCGGCCACCCCGCCGCGGATGGTGATCTCGACGAGCCCGTTCTCGAACTCGGCGCTGATCTGGTCCTCCCGCGTGCTCTCCGGCAGCGTGATCGCGCGGCGGAAGTGGCCGTAGGGACGCTCGCGGATGTAGAAGCTCTCCTCCCCGCCCGTGCCCTGCACCGTCCGGCGCTCGCCGGCCACGGTGAGCACGCCCTGCGACAGGGTGAGGCTGACGCTCTCGGGTTCCATGCCCGCGAGCTCCACCCGGATGACGAGGTCCTCGTCGCGGGCGAAGATGTCCGTGAGGGGGACCCAGGCGTTCGCGTGGGTGCGCTGGCGGTCCTCGTGGGCGAGGTCGTACCCCCGCGTCCCGAGCTCGCGCATGCGGCCCATCTCGCTGAAGAAGTCCGTGACTCCCTCGAACGGGTTGCGCTCCTCGGCCATCGTCTGCCCTCCTGCCTCGTGTGCGGCTAGTCCTCGGTCGGGGCGGCGGGGGGCGCCCCTCCGGCCAAGCGCGGCGGCCCGGGCGGCGCGACCCGCGCCCCGACGGGGGCGCGGCCCAGGTCCGTGGCCTCGAGGGCCTCCTCCTCGCGGAAGTCCTGCCGGAGCGCCTTGAGCAGCGCCCAGCACATGACGAGCATGAGGACCGCGAACGGCGTGGCGGCCAGGATTGCCCCGTTCTGCAGCGCGTCGCGCCCGCCCGCGACGAGCAGGATCGCGGCGATGGCGCCCATGATCACGCCCCAGGTCAGCTTCGTCGCCCGCCGCGGGTTCAGCACCCGGCCGGTGGACATGCTGCCCAGCACGACGGTGCCCGCGTCCGCCCCGGCCACGAAGAAGATCCAGACGAGGAAGATGACGAGCGGGGCGATGAGCGCCGCGAGCGGGAAGAGGTCGATGAACTCGAAGAAGGCGACCGCCGCGTTCTCGGACACCGCCGCGCCGAGCGCGCCCTGGTTCGCCCGGTCCTGGGCGATGCCCACCGCGCCGAACACGGAGAACCAGACGAAGGTGAACAGGCTGGGCGCGACGAGCACTCCGATGACGAACTGGCGGATCGTCCGCCCGCGGGAGATGCGGGCGATGAACGCGCCCACGTAGGGCGCCCAGGCGATCCACGTCGCCCAGAAGAAGATCGTCCAGTCCCCGAGCCAGGGGTCGGGGTCGAAGGCGTTCATCCGCAGGCTCATCGGGACGAGGTTGATCGCGTAGATCCCGAGCTCCTGCGTGAACGTGTTCAGCGACAGCAGCGGCGCGCCCACCAGGAAGAAGAAGCCGAGCAGGACGATGGCGATCACCATGCTCAGGCTGCTCAGGGTCTGGACGCCGCGCTCGACGGGCGTCGACGCCGAAAGCATGTAGGCGACGGCGGTGACCCCGATGATCACGAGCTGCGAGCCCGTTCCGCTCGGGGTGCCGAACGTCCGGTTGAGGCCCGCGTCGATCTGCAGGGTGCCCAGCCCGAGCGACACGGCGACTCCGAAGAGGGTGGCCATGATGGCCAGGACCTCGATCGCCTTGCCGACCGGCCCGTCGACCCGGTCACCGAGGACGGGGCGGAACACCTTGCTGATCTGGGGTTTGTTCAGCCCTCGCCGGTAGCTGAAGTAGCCCACGGCGAGGCCGACGGTGGCGTACATGGCCCAGGGATGCAGGCCCCAGTGGAAGAACGCGTACTGCAGGGCGAGGTTCGCCGCCTCCGGCGTGCCCTCGCGGGCCTGCCCGGGGGGCGGGCCGTTGAAGCGCAGGATGGGCTCGCCGACCCCCAGAACAGGATCCCGATGCCCATGCCGGCCTGGAAGAGCATCGCGAACCAGGCGAAGAGGCCGAACTCGGGCTTGTCGCCCGGCTTGCCGAGGGTGAGCTTGCCGTAGCGGCTGAACGCGATGTAGAGGACGAAGCCGAGGAAGAAGGTGGCCGACAGCAGGTAGAGCCACCCGAGGTTCGTCTTGATCCAGCCAACGACGTCAGCGAGCGCGGTGTTGAACGGCTCCGTGATGAGGACGCCGAGCGCGACGAAGACCGCCGAGATCCCGACGGCGGACCAACACGGTCCCTCGCCGGTGCTCCTCCCCCGTGCCGGCGGAGCTCCCGACCGCGTCGGGGTCCCGCTCGACCGCCCTGGTATCCACCGTCTCGTCGGCCACCGGCGCCCTCCCGAGGCTCGCCCCGCGAACGCCGCAGGCTAGCGAGAGTTGGCGCGGATGCGCGGCGAGCCCGTGCCGCCGAACTGGCTTCGCACAGGGCCCTCCCCGGGGCGCGGGCGCGCCGCGGGCGCACGCTGGTGCCCTGGGGCGGTCGCCTCGGGCGCCTGCGCCGGGGGCCGCCACGGGCAGTGCCGCCGAAC
>JALYMR010000054.1 GCA_030773615.1 Actinomycetota bacterium | reverse complement strand
CCCGCGAGCCGAGCCGCGCTCGCCACCCATGCCCAGCCCCGGGTCTACGTGCTCGGCGGGCCCGACGTCGTCGGGCCGCGCGTCACCCGCGAGCTGCGGCGGCTGGGCAGTGTGACCCGGGTCGCCGCCGCCCCCGACCCCGTGCAGGGGGCGATCGCGTTCGCCCGCCACCGCGACCGCGACTTCGGGTGGGGGATCGTCGACCCCGGCCACGGCCTCGTGTTCGCGAGCGTCGACCGCCCGATGGCCGCTGCGGTGGCCGCGCCCCTGTCGGCCCGCGGCGCCTACGGCCCGCTGCTCCTCCTCCCCGCGGGGCGGCTCGTCCCCCCGGTCGAGGCGTTCCTGCTCGACATCCAGCCCGGCTACGAGGACGACCCGGTGCGCGGGGTCTACAATCACGGCTGGATCGTCGGGGACGACTCCACGGTCCCGGTCGCCGTCCAGGCCCAGATCGACGAGCTCCTCGAGATCGTCCCCGTCGACGGGCCCTCCCGCCGGGAGCCCTCACCATGAGCGAAGCCGAGCATCCCGCGCGCAGCCGACCCGACCGCAAGGTCACCGTGGAGGACATCCGCCAGCTCACCGGCGCCTCCTCGCCGCACTTCGCGCTGCACATCCGAAACCGCATCGCGCGGCTCATCCGCGGGCTGCCCGCCGACGACCCCGCGCGCGTCGAGGGCGAGCGCGAGATTCGCCGCCTCACGAACCTCGCGGTCACCGGCGAGGTGCGCGGCACGCCCGCCGAGGAGGGGCTCGAGCCCCTGTCCTCGAACCGCCTGGGCCTCGAGCACACCCCCCGCCGCTCCGGCCACGGCCACTAGATGGGGACCTGGGCGCGGCTCGCCGACCTGCCCCTGCAGGTCGACGACTACGCGCTCACCCCGCTCGAGCTCGACGTCTCGAGCGACTTCACCCGCGCGAGCACGGTCGTCGCCCTGCGCGGCGCCGACCACGAGGGCCAGGGCGAGGACGTCACCTACGACGCCGAGGACCACGAGGCGGCGTGGGCGGCGGGCCCGACGCTCCCGCTCGCCGGGAGCTTCACGCTCGCCTCGTTCAGCGAGCACCTCGCCCCGCTCGACCTCTTCCCGTCGGGGCCGCTCAAGCCCGCCGCGCGCCAGTACCGGACCTGGGCCTACGAGTCCGCCGCGCTCGACCTCGCCCTGCGTCAGGCGGGGATGCCCCTCCACGCCGCCCTCGGGCGCGAGCCCCGGCCCGTGACCTTCGTCGTCTCCCTGCGCCTAGGCGAGCCACCCACCATCGACGGCGTGCGCCGGCGGCTCGCGCGCTACCCCTCCCTGCGCTTCAAGCTCGACGCCACCTCCTCGTGGACGGACGCGCTCGTCGCCGAGCTCGTGGCCACGGGCGCGGTCGACAGCATCGACTTCAAGGGCCACTACGAGGGCACGATCGTCGACCAGGGCGGCGACCCCGTCCTCTACCGCCGCGTGGCCGAGGCGTTCCCCGACGCCTGGCTCGAGGATCCGCTCCTGGCCGGCGAGACCGACGAGGTCCTCGCCCCCCACCGCGAACGCATCACCTGGGACGCCCCGATCCACGCCGTGGCCGACATCGAGGCGCTGCCCTTCGCGCCGCGCATGGTGAACGTCAAGCCCTCGCGCTTCGGCACCCTGCGCGCCCTGCTCGACGCCTACGACTGGCTCGCGCAGCGGGACATCGGCGCCTACGGCGGCGGGCAGTTCGAGCTCGGGCCGGGGCGCGGGCAGATCCAGCTCCTCGCCGCCCTGTTCCACCCCGACGCGCCGAACGACACCTCGCCCGGGGGCTTCCACGCCGTCGACCCGCCCGCCGGGCTGGAGACGAGCCCGCTCGAGCCGCGGCCCGACGCGACGGGCTTCCGCCGCCTGGCCTAGATGAGTGATTCCACGGCCGGGGTGGCCGTGGAGTAGGAGACATAACGGCAGCGGTCGAAGTCGGCGGTGCTCAAGTTGCGCCGTCGACCCAGGGGGCCACGATGCTCGCCGACCTCGACCTGCTGCTCACGACGGTGTTCTGCACCGCCGACGATCTGCTGCCCAAGAGCAGCACGAACGCCCGGCGAAGGTTGACCGATGCGCAGGTCGTCACCTTGCTGGTCGCCCAGGCGATCATGGGCATCCCGTCGCACCGGCGGTTTCTCAAGGTCGCCCGCAAGCAGCTGCTCGGCCTGTTTTCCGGGCTGGTCGGCCAGTCGGGACTGCACAAGC
>JALYMR010000053.1 GCA_030773615.1 Actinomycetota bacterium | reverse complement strand
GCCGGGGACGGCGGCCGAGCGCCCGCTCGCGGCGGGCTTCGAGGCGCGGGCGCTGGAGGGGCGCGTCCTCGTCGTGCGCCCCGACGGCTACGTCGCCGCGGAGGTCGCGGGGGACGGGCGGGACGGCGTCGAGGCCGCGCTGCGGCGGGTGCTCGCCGTTCCCCGCCGAACTCCGCCCTGCTAGCAACCGGAGTTGCAATAATGCTCGGACTCGCAGGGCGACCCGCGGGAGCGGGACGTCCGCCCGATCGGAGGCACGATGTTCCGCAACCAGCTGCCGCGCTTGGAGCCGCTCTCCGAGCAGGCGCTCGACACGATCGAGCGCGGCGCCGAGCGCCTGGCCGCCGAGGTCGGCGTGCAGTTCGACCACCCGCGCGCGCTCGAGCTCTTCGCCGAGGCGGGCCAGACCGTCGAGGGCGACACCGTCCGGTTCGACCCGGGCTTCCTCCGCGCCCAGGCGGCGAAGGCGCCGGGGAGCTTCGCGATGCGCGCGCGCAACCCCGAGCGCGACCTCGTCGTCGGCGGGGACCACATGGTCTTCGCACCCGCCCAGGGCCCGCCGTTCGTGCGCGTCGACGGCGTGCGCCGCGACGGCACGCTGGCCGACCTCGAGCGCCTGCTCATGCTCACGCAGGTCACCGACGCGCTCGACACCCCCGGGCGCAACATCGTCGAGCCCAACGACGTGCCGCTCGACTCGCGCCACCTCGTGCGCGCCCTCGCCGCCACCCGGCTCACGGACCGGGTGTGGTCCGGCGAGCCGTCCTCGGAGGAGGCGGCGCGCGACTGCCTGCGGATGATGGAGATCGTCCACGGCGGCCGCGAGGCGATCGAGGAGCGCCCGGCGATGTTCGGCAACGTGAACGTCAACTCGCCGCTGCGCTTCGACGTCCGCATGCTCGAGGGCCTGATCACCTACGCCGAGGCCGGCCAGGTCGTCTTCGTCACGCCCTTCCTGCTCATGGGCGCCATGGCCCCGGTTGCGGTCTCCGCCGCGCTGGCCCAGCAGTGGGCCGAGGCGCTCGCCGGCATCGCCCTCGCCCAGCTCGTGCGGCCGGGCGCCCCGTGCGTCATGGGCTCGTTCCTGTCGAGCACGAACATGCAGAGCGGCGCGCCGTCGTTCGGGGGCCCCGAGTCCGCGCTGGGCCTCTACGCGTCCGGGCAGCTCGCGCGCCGGCTCGGCCTGCCCTGGCGGTCGGGAGGCGGCACGCTCACCGCGAGCCCGGCCGTCGACTTCCAGGCCGGCTACGAGGCGATGAACACCCTCCTCTCCGCGTTCCTGGCCGGCGCCAACGTGTGCTGGCAGTCCGCGGGCTGGCTCGAGGGCGGCCTCGTGTGCTCGTTCGAGAAGTTCGCCGCCGACTGCGAGCTGCTCGACCTGCTGCTCCACCAGTTCCGGCCCCTGGAGGTCACGGAGGCCGACCTCGCCTTCGACGCCCACGTGGAGGTCGGGCCGGGCGGGCACTTCTTCGGCGCCCAGCACACGCTCGAGCGCTTCCGCGACTGCTTCTGGCGCGCGCCCGTCGCCTCGACGGAGAACTTCGAGCGCTGGACCCGCGGGGGCTCGCGGGAGCACGCCGACCGCGCGGGCGACCGCTGGAAGGCCCTGCTCGAGCGCTACGAGCGCCCGCCGCTCGACGAGGCCGTCGAGGAGGAGCTCGTGGAGTTCGTGGAGCGCCGCGCCGCCGAGCTCGGGGACGTGGTCGCCGTCCGCTAGGGGGGGACGGGCCCCGTCGAGCCCCGCGGCACGAGCGCCGGGTCGACCCGCACGCGCCGCTGCTCGGGCTCGCCCAGGACGGCGGCGGCGACGAGGTCCGCCGCGCTGCGGGCGACGCCGGGCACGTCCCAGGCCACGCTCGTGAGCTCGGGGGTGAGCACGCGCGCGATGGGGTGGTCGTCGTAGCCCGCGACGGAGACGTCGTCGGGCACGGCGAGGCCGCGCTCGCGCGCCGCGGCGTACGCGCCGCAGGCGATGGAGTCCGACAGCGCGAAGAGCGCGGTGGGCGGCGTCGGCCCGGCCAGCACCTGCCCGGCCACGTCGGTCGCCCCCTCGATGGAGTGCGGCGAGCTGCGCACCGCGACCTCGAGGCCCAGGCGCCCGGCGACCTCGCGCACGACGACCTCGGCGGGCCGGTCGGGGGTCGTCGGGCGGCTCGGGGTGAGCACGACGACGCGCCGGTGGCCCAGGGCGTGCAGGTGCTCGAGGACGCGGGTGACGCCCGTGCGGTTGTCGTAGAGCAGCTCGCCCACCGTCTGGGCCCGCAGCGCGTCGCCCACCGTGACGAGCGGCAGCGCCTCGGCGACCTGCGCCCAGAAGGCGGCCGACGGATCGAGGGGGGAGACGATGAGCCCGTCGACCCACGTCCCGGCGAGCTGGCGGGCGAGGAGCTCCTCGCGCGCGGGGTCGCCGCGCGCGTCGGTGACGAGCACCTGCAGGTCGCGCTGGGCGAGGCGGCTGCCCACCCCCTCGGCGAAGCGCTGCTCGGCGAGGTCCTCGAGCGAGCCGCAGAGCAGGCCCACCAGGCCGCTGCGCCCGCCCGCCAGCGCCCGGGCGACGGGGTCGACGCGGTAGCCGAGCTCCTCCGCCGCCTGCCGGACGCGCTCCTGGGTCTGCGCCGACGTGTTGATGCCCCGCAGCGCATAGGACACCGCGGCGACCGAGAGGTCGGTCGCCTCGGCCACCTCGCGCAGCGTGGCCCGCTTGCGGCGTGGCACGCCAGGAACGCTAACCCAGGGCGCAGGGGGGTGACACCACCCGCTCGAGCCGATACGGTTGAAGCGCTTCACTGAACCGCTTCAGTCATGAGGATCGACGTCCACCAGCATCTCTGGCCCGAGCCCTTCCTCGACGCGCTGCGCCGCCGGTCCCGCCCGCCGCGCCTCGAGGGGTGGACGCTGCACCTCCAGGATGCCCCGCCCTTCTCGGTCGACCCCGCCGACCACGACCCCGAGCGCCGGGTCGCCCTCGCCGCCGAGGATGGCCTGGACCTCGCGCTCGTCGCGCCATCCGCCGCCCTCGGGCTCTCCGACCTCCCGCCGAAAAGGGCGGGCGAGCTCGCCGCGGCCTGGGAGGAGGGCGTCGCCGCGCTCCCGGCACCCTTCCGGGCCTGGACCATGACCGCGCTGCGCGAGCCCGACCTCCGCGCGCTCGCCGCCGCGCTCGACGCGGGCTGCGTCGGCCTCGAGCTGCCCGCCACGGCGATGGCCACCCCGGCCGCGGTCGAGCGCCTCGCGCCGCTGCTCGAGCTCGTCGAGGCCCACGGGCGCGCCCTGCTCGTGCACCCCGGCCCGGCGCCGGAGCCCCCGCGGGCGCCGGGCTGGTGGAGCCCCGTCGTGCCCTACGTCCAGCAGCTGCATGCCGCCTGGTGGGCCTGGTGGGAGGCCGGGCGCTCGCTCCTCCCGCGCCTGCCCGTCGTCTTCGCCGCGCTCGCCGGCCTGGCGCCGCTGCACGGCGAGCGCCACCGCGTGCGCGGCGGTGCCGCGCGGCCGGTCGACCCCGCCACGTTCGTGGAGACCTCCTGCTACGGCCCGCAGGCCGTCGACGCGACGCTGCGGGTGCTCGGGGTCGACGTCGTGTGCCTGGGCTCGGACCGGCCCTACGCCCCGCCCGCCCCGCTCGGGCTGGGCGCCGCGGTGCAGCGCGCGCTGGGCGAGGCGAACCCCGAACGGCTCCTCGCGGCCGCCCCCGCGCAGGCGGCGGCGTGACGGTCCTCACGGAGCTCGAGCACCTTGCCGCCCGCTTCGCGGCGCGCACGGAGCTGTGGGCGCCCCACCGCGAGGCCGCGCGCGGGGGGCGGCACTACGTCTCCCTGCGGCGCGACGACCGCCTCGACGTGTGGGCGATCTTCTGGCTGCCCGGCAGCGACACGGGGTGGCACGACCACGACGTCTCCTCGGGCGTGGTGCACGTGCTGGAGGGCGAGCTCGAGGAGCACGCGCTGCGCGTCCGCGGCGACGACGGTCGGCGCGTGGTCCGGGCCGGCGAGGCGTGGGCCTTCGGGCCCGACCACATCCACCGGGTGACGTGCGCGACGGCGCGGGCCGCCTCCATCCACGTCTACTCGCCGCCCCTGTGGCGAATGGGGCAGTACTCCCTGACGCCGAGCGGGCTCCTGCGCCGCCGCTCCGTGAGCTACGCCGAGGAGCTGCGCCCGGTCGAGGCGCTGAGCGGGGCGGCGGCGTAGTCCACGAGCCCCGGCAGCTCGTCGACGAGGCCGAGCGCGAGGTCGACGTCGCCGCTCAGCGGCCGGTCCTCGAGGCCCGCGGGCAGGACGGCCTCGGCCCGGGCCAGGACCGCCTCCAGGCCCGGAGCGCGGCGGTCGGGCTTCTGGCGCAGCGCGCGCACGGCGGCGAGCAGCTCCACGGCGAGCACGACGCGCAGCCAGCCGAGCGCCCGGCGCGTCTGCCAGGCCGACTGCCACGCGAAGCTCGCGTGCTCCTCCACGCCGCGGGCGAGCACGACGGGCGCGCCGCTGGCCGGCGTGGCCTCGGCCCGCAGGCGGGAGAAGGCGTCGGCGGCGACGTACTCGGCCATCTCGAGGCCCGAGCTCGCCCGCTCCCCGCCGGCCAGGAAGGGGGCCAGGCGGGTGAACCGGGGCTCCATGAGCAGCGCGAGCCGGGCGGTGGCGAGCGAGGCGACCTGCACGAGGGCGAGGCGGGCCGCGTCGAGGGCCACGCTGGTGTGCGCCAGGTGCCAGTTCGCGTTGTGCCGCGCGTCGCCCGCCGCGAGGCTGATGAGCGGGTTCTCGCCGGCGGCGTTCATCTCGATGGCGAGCACGCGCTCGAGGACGGCGAGGGCGTCACCCGCCGCACCCAGCACCTGGGGCAGCGCGCGCAGGGAGAAGGGGTCCTGCAGGCGGGCGGGCGGCCCGTTCGCGCCGGCCAGCAGCGACCGCAGCCGTCCCGCGGCAAGGATCAACCCCGGCAGCGGGCGCGCGTCGGCCACCTCGGCCGCGAAGGCCTCCGGGTTGCCGTCGACGGCGAGGAAGGCCAGGGCGGCGATCGCCGCCTCCGCCTCGAGCAGCCGGGCCGCGTCGTCCCAGGCCATGGCGGCGACGGCGAGGGTCGCGGCGTTCGAGATGAGCAGCGGCAGGGCTTCGCCCGCGCGCAGCTCGAGGCGCACGGGCGGCGGCTCGCCCATCCAGCTGCCCTCGCCCGTGAGGGCGAGGCCCAGGGCGGCGAGGACCGCGAGGTCGCTCGTGCCCACCGCCCCGAGCTCGCGGGCCACGGGGACGGCCCCGGCGTTGAGGGCCACGACGAGCGCGTCGACCACCGCGGGGCGCAGGCCCGACCCGCCCGCGGCGAGCTGGGCCAGGCGCACGAGCATCGTCGCCCGCAGGACGTCCTCGGGCAGCCGGTCGCCCGCGCCGCACGCGTGGCTGCGCAGGAGGCGCAGCGCGTGCTCGCCGCCCTCGTCGCCCACCGGCACGCCGAGGTTGGCGCCAACCCCCGTGGAGCGCCCGTAGAGCACGCGGCGGGCGGCGAGCTCCTCCGCGAGGCGCCATGCCGCCTCGACGCGGTCGCGTGCCCCCGGATCGAGCGCGACCGGCTGCGGGGCGCGCGCGAAGCGCGCCACGCAGGCGGGCTGGAGCGGGCTCGCGCCGACGAGCAGCGGCATGGGGGCGCCACTCCATCAGAATGGCCGTCCGCCATGGGAGGGATCGCGTGAGCACAGCGACGTTGCGCTGCCGGGGCTGGGTCCAGGAGGCCGCCCTGCGCATGCTGGAGAACAACCTGCACCCCGACGTCGCCGAGCGGCCCGAGGAGCTCGTGGTCTACGGCGGCATCGGCAAGGCGGCGCGCGACCGGGCGAGCTACGAGGCCATCGTCCGCGAGCTCCAGCGCCTCGGCGGCCACGAGACCCTGCTCGTGCAGTCGGGCAAGCCCGTCGCGGTGTTCGAGACGCACCCCGACGCGCCCCGTGTGCTCATCGCCAACTCGAACCTCGTGCCCAGGTGGGCGACCTGGGAGCACTTCCGCGAGCTCGACGCGGCGGGGCTGATGATGTACGGCCAGATGACCGCGGGGTCATGGATCTACATCGGCACCCAGGGCATCCTCCAGGGCACGTACGAGACCTTCGCCGCCGTCGCCCGCAAGCGCTTCGGGGGCTCGCTGCGCGGGCGGCTCGTGCTCACGTCGGGACTCGGCGGCATGGGGGGCGCCCAGCCCCTGGCCATCGCCATGAACGAGGGCGTCGCCCTGTGCGTGGAGGTCGACCTGCAGCGCATCGAGCGGCGGCTGCGCTCGGGCTACCTCGACGAGCGCGCCGCCGACCTCGACGACGCCCTGCGCCGGGCGCAGGCGGCCGCGCGTGAGGGCCGCGGCCTGTCCATCGGGCTGCTGGGCAACGCCGCGGAGGTCTTCCCGGAGGTCGTGCGCCGGGGCGTGCACGTCGACGTCGTGACGGACCAGACGAGCGCGCACGACCCGCTCAACGGCTACGTCCCCGCCGGGGTCACCGTCGAGCAGGCCGAGGCGATGCGCCGCGGTGACCCCGAGGGCTACCTGCGCCGGGTGGGGGAGAGCGCCGTCGCGCACGTCGGGGCGATGCGCGCGCTGCAGCGGTCCGGCGCCGAGGCCTTCGACTACGGCAACGCGCTGCGCGGCCTGGCCGCCGAGCACGGGGACGACGAGGCGTTCTCGTACCCGGGGTTCGTGCCCGCGTACATCCGCCCCCTGTTCTGCGAGGGCAAGGGCCCGTTCCGCTGGGTCGCGCTGTCGGGCGACCCGGCCGACATCCACGCCACGGACGACGCGATCCTCGACCTGTTCGGCGACCAGGACCACGTGCGCCGGTGGATCGGCCTGGCCCGCGAGCGCGTGCGCTTCCAGGGGCTGCCCGCCCGGATCATGTGGCTCGGCTACGGCGAGCGGCACCTCGCGGGGCTGCGCTTCAACGAGATGGTCGCGAGCGGCGAGCTGCGCGCGCCCATCGTCATCGGCCGCGACCACCTCGACGCGGGCTCGGTGGCCTCGCCCGAGCGAGAGACGGAGGCGATGCGCGACGGCAGCGACGCGGTGGCCGACTGGCCCGTCCTCAACGCGCTGGTGAACACCGCCACCGGCGCGAGCTGGGTCTCCTTCCACCACGGCGGCGGGGTGGGCATGGGCAAGTCCCTGCACGCCGGCCAGGTCACAGTGGCCGACGGGACGCCCGAGGCCGCCGAGCGGCTGCGGCGCACCCTGCTCGCCGACCCGGGCATGGGGATCGTCCGGCACGTCGACGCGGGCTACCCCGAGGCGCTCGCGGCGGCGGAGCGCCTCGGCGTCCGGGTGCCGATGCCCGACGGGCCGGCGGGGTGAGCGCGGGGGTCTGCCTGCGCGGGGCCGACCAGGTCCTGCGCCCCCCGCAGGACGGGCTGCCCTACGTGCGCGGCGACCGGGTCGACGCGGTGCGCCTCGAGCCGGGTGCCGTCGTCCTCGACGGCGCGCGGATCGCGGGCTTCGAGGCGGACGCGACCGCCGCCCTGCAGGTCGACGCGAGCGGCTGCGCCGTCGTCCCCGGGCTCGTCGACTGCCACACGCACCTGCCCTTCGCGGGCTGGCGGGCCCGGGAGTACGTGCGCAAGGTCACCGGCGTGCCCTACGAGCAGATCGCGCGGGAGGGGGGCGGGATCGCCGCGTCGGCCCGCGCGCTGGCCGAGGCCGACGACGAGGAGGTGCTGGCCCAGGCCCGCGGCCTGGCCGCGGAGATGCTCGCCCACGGCACGACCGCCTTCGAGGGCAAGAGCGGCTACGGGCTGTCGGCCGACGGCGAGCGGCGCGCCCTCGCGCTCGCGGGCCGCCTGGCCGAGGAGGTGCCCCAGGAGACGGTGAGCACGGCGCTGCTCGCCCACGCCGTCCCGCCCGGCTTCACCGCGGACGGCTGGATGGACGTCGTCGCGCAGCTCGTGCCCGAGCTCGTGCGCGACACGGGCATCGTCGCCCTCGACGTCTTCGTGGAGTCCGTCGCCTTCGGCCTCGAGCACCTCCAGCGCATGGGGGCGCTGGCGGCCGAGCACGGCCTCGCCCTGCGCGCGCACGTCGAGCAGTTCACGACCATGCGCTCCGTGCCCGTCGCCCTCGCGGCGGGCGCTCGCTCGCTCGACCACCTCTCCATGCTCCACCCCGACGACCTGGGGCCGCTGGCCGCCGCGGAGTGCGCCGCGGTGCTCCTGCCCAGCGCGGAGTTCCTCGGCGCCGAGCACCTCGCGCCCGCGCGCGACCTGGCCGACGCCGGGGCGATCTGCGTCCTGGCCACCGACGCGAACCCCGGGACCTCGCCCGTCGTCTCCCTGCCGCTCGTGATCGGGCTCGCCGTGCGCCGCTACGGCTGGGGGGCGGCCGGGGCCCTCCTGGCCGCCACCCTCAACGCGGCGTGGACCATCGGGCGCTCGGACGACCTCGGCTCGCTCGAGGTGGGCAAGCGCGCGGACGTCGCCCTGCTCGACGCACCGATCGAGCACGTGCCCTACCGCTTGGGCCACAACCCCGTGGCCGCCTGCTTCGTGGCCGGTGAGCTCGCCTGGGTGCGCCCCGACCAGGCCTGGCGACTCGGATGAGCGAGGTCGCCGACCTCCAGCGGCGCCTCGCGGGCCTTGAGGACGTGGGCATCGGCCCCGAGGGCGTCGTGCGGCGGCTGGCCTGGACGCCCGAGCTGGCCGCGGCCGAGGCCTGGTTCGGCGCGCAGGCCGCCGAGCTCGGGCTGCGGGTGGAGCGCGACCCCGCGGGCAGCCTGTGGGCCTGCCCAGGCGCCCCCGAGCCCTGGTGGGCGGCGGGCTCGCACCTCGACAGCGTGCGCGACGGCGGGCGCTTCGACGGGCCGCTCGGGGTGGCGGCCGCGTTCGCGGCGGCCGCGCGCTGCCCGCACCCGATCGCCGTCATCGCCCTCGCCGACGAGGAGGGCGCGCGGTTCAACACGCCGACGTTCGGCAGCCGAGCGCTCGTCGGGCGCCTCGACGTCGCCGACGCCCTCGCGCGCACCGACGACGAGGGCGTGAGCCTGGTCGACGCGATGGCCGCGGCGGGCGCGCCGCCGGATCGCCTGCCCGAGGCCCCGACCTGGCTCGGGCGCCTGCGCGGGTTCCTCGAGCTGCACATCGACCAGACCCGCGAGCTCGCGCTCGCGGGCGCCCCGGCCGGCGTCGTGCGCGCCCTGGCCAGCCGGCTGCGCCTCGCCGTCGTCCTCGAGGGGCGCGCGGACCACGCGGGCAC
>JALYMR010000052.1 GCA_030773615.1 Actinomycetota bacterium | reverse complement strand
CTCGCTCGAGCGTCGGGCCTCACCCGCGCCAACGAGCGCAGAGCACCCCCGCTTGCAGGACATCATGCTCGCGCCCGGCCTTCCGCCCCTTGCTCACCACCCGCCGAAGATGACGGAGCGCGAGTAGCCCCCGGTGGCGGCCCGACCGCCGCCACTCCGAGCGGCGGTGGCCAAAGCGGTCGTCAACCTAGGTCCGGTCGTCGATGCCGGGCACGGGCTCGAGCAGCGGGGCGCTCCCTCTGCAGCAGACCGGCGGCGGGCGCCGATCGAGAACGCGGGGTCAGAATGGCGGCGAAGGGATTCAGCCCCGCGCCCGCCGGAGGAGTCGGCGCGCCCGGCGGTAAGCGGGCGTGATAGGAAGCCGCGTGCGCAGCTCGAGCCGGCGGACGCGCCTGCGGGCAGCGAGCAGGCACCGGTCGAGCTCTCCTTCGAGCGAGTCGGGGGACAGTGTCGGCATGATTGCAAGCGCGGCGAGCAGCTCCACGTCGTAGACCTTCCGCCCGACGAGCCGGTCGACGTCCAGAAGCAGGTGCGGCTTGTCCCCCGCGACTTGCAACAGCTTCGGTGCGAGCCAGTAGCCCTGCTGCAGCGGCAGTCGTGCGAGCTCCGCGGGCGTTTCGAGGCCAACGGTGAGTGGCTCGGCACGGTCGCGCTGCCGACCGCGGAGGACGAGCCAGTCAATCCGAACGAGGCAAGGCGCGCGCGCGGGTTCGAGCCGTAGGGCCCGGACCTCTTCCGCGGCGACGCGCGCCCGCACGAACGTGAGCCCGAAGCGATTGCGCCGGCCAGAGACCGTGACTCGACGCTCCTCGGCAAAGCCCCAGCCGTTGTCGTAGTAGATGTTGATGTCGCCGCTCTCGAGATGGGAACCGAACGCGTCCCAAGGAAGGATCCCGGTCGCGACGAGTTCCGCCGCACGGGCCAAGTGCTCGTCGTGCAGCGCCGCAAGCCCAAAGGGCCAGTAGACATCCTGCATCGGCAGCTCGACCAGCCCCTGGGGGTCGAGGTGGCGGAGCGCCCGGACAGCCTGACGACTGGCGATCGGGTGCGAGGCGGTTGATCCGTAGTTCTCGTCGTGGAGCCAAGCGCCGAATACCGCGGCCTCCTCGGCCGTCGGTGCGGTTACCGCCCGAACGAGCTGCGCACGCAGAAGTGGCGTGGCTCCGGTGGCCAGGGAGCGCAAGGCATCGGGCACTGCAACGCGGTAGCGCGCCCACTCACGCTGGAACGCTCCGACCCCCTGTTGCACGGCATGTCGCTCGGCCACCTGCAGCCCGCTGGTCTGGGCGTGAGGATCTAGCACGGGCGTGAGCTCGGCGCTCAGATCGCCCTGCGAGCTGTGATCGGGCATGCAGACCTGTTCGAGGACCTCGGGGGAGCGGGCGATCGCGAACACGGTCTCGTGCGGCTCGCCCGACTGGCCGAGGTAGCCGTGCGCCTCTGTGCCCGCGAGCTGCCGGTCGATTGCGCCCGCGTGCGTGAGGAGGTAGAGCCCAACGGTGTGCAGGTCCATACCTCCGAGCCGCAACACCTTGTTGAGTAGCGATTGGATGGTGGCCTGCCAGCCGACGTCGACGAGCACAAGGGGCCCGTCGCCGGGCGCGCGAACCTGCTCGACGTAGCGCAATACCCTGGCGCGGGACTGGGCGCCGAGGGCGACGATGTGCGTGCGCAGCTCCGGCTCGCTGGAGAGGGTGCCCAAGACCTCGGCGCGCACGACGTCGTCGTCCATGCGCGCGTCCGCGTGGTGGCAAAGGCCGGGCAGGCGGGCGACATCGAGGTCGAGCGTGCGGCAAACATCGCGCACCGTCGGTGGCGACTGCCTGACGAGCAGCTGCGCAAGCTCTTCGGGGCTTGGTTCGCGGATAGCGGCCCGAGCCAGCACCTGCCGGGAGAGCCAGAGGGGCTCTGCCTGAACCGGCGCGTCTAGATAGTCGCCGGCGCTGTTGATGAGGCGGCCCAGGAGGGCACCCTCACGCATCAGGCAGTGAACCTTCGTCGCTCCTATGTTGACGGCCCGCTCCTGGACCCACTCTGCGAACCCTGTGAACGTTGGCCCCAGCGCCGCCGCTCCAAAGCGCCAGAAGGGCCGGAGCTCCTTGGGGAGCTCCGGCCCCGGCCGCCGGTGCAGGACCTTGCTGCGCAGCGCCGTCAGACCAAAGTCGCCGTGCTGCGGCACCACGCGCTCCTGGAGATGACGCGCCTCGCGTCGTAGCAGCTCCGCCAGTTGAGCGTCGCGGCGTTCCAACAGCACGGTCCCGATCCCCAGCTCGCGCGGCGCACGCTGATCCGCGTCCTCGTTGTCTCCGACATGCAGGACCTCGGCCGGAGCAGCGCCAAGCGCATCCAGCACGATGGGCCACAACCCGCTGCCCTTCCCCGCCCCGTACGCATTGGAGACAAAGACCTGATCGAGCCGAATCCCTCGATCGCCCAGCAGACGCGCAACCTGCCGCTCGGTGAAGTACGTGTCGGAGACCGCCACGGTGGTCTTGCCTGCTTCGCGAGCCGCTTCAAGCACCGCGAGCACGTCCAGGTCGGGGACGAGTAGCTCGCGCTCAAGTTCCACTTCGGCGTCGACGAGCGCAGCGACCTGCGGCTCGGGGCCGAGCATCCCGGACACTGAGAGCGCCTCGTACACCTCGTCGAGCACGATCTCGAATCCGCGGCCGGCCGCGGCACGGACGCGGCGCGCGTGTCCCTCGGCCGCAATGCGCAGGCGCCGAAAGACCCGTGGCTCAACATGCCCGGGTAGCAGCCCGAGCTCGCGCAGCCGCCCAGCGAGGAGATCGAAGGCGTCGACGGGTTCGGCCACGCGCCGCCATACCAGCGTGTCGAAGATGTCAAAGGAGAGGACGCGGACTTCCGGGTCGGCGGCCAGCCGGAAGGCCCGGTCGAGGCGAGCGTCGCTCGTCGTCGTTGCGGGGGGCGGCGTGATCACATGCTATTGAGAGGCGAGGTGAGGCACCGCCCCAGCGAAGTTGGGCGCGGGCGGCTCGCTACGGTACCAACGTGGTCGAGGCGCCTTTGCTGCTGCACTCGCTGGCCGAGTTCGGGCGCCTGCTGCACGCGTGCTTCGATGTGACGGCCGCCCGCACGTTCGTCGAGATCGGCTCGGAGTCGGGCGTCTTCACGCGCGAGCTGGTCGGGCGAGCGAGCAGGGTTACGACGATCGAGCCCGAGCCGGCCCCGGCGGTGGTTGCCCTCGCCCGTGAGCGCGCGGACGTCCTGCGACTCGTGCGCGGGCGGAGCCCCGCTGCTCTCGCCCAGGTGGAGGCCGCCGATGCCTGGATCATCGACGGCGAGCACAACTACTGGACAGTGCGACAGGAGGTCGAGCAGGCGCTTGCGAAGGGCGAGAGCGCCGGAGTGCCGCCACTCGTCCTTGTGCACGACGTAGCATGGCCCTGCGCGCGGCGCGACTTCTACTACGCGCCGGAGGTTCTGCCGCCCGAGGGCGTCCACCCTCACACGTTCACCCAGGGCGTCGTACCCCAGAGCTCGGGCGTGGTCGACTCTGGTCTGCGCGGCGAGGGCCACCTTGCCGTAGCCCTGCACGAGGGCGGTCCGCGCAACGGGGTGCTAACCGCTGTCGAGGACGTGATGGCCGAGCGTGCCGGGCTGAGGCTGGCGATCGTCCCGGTGATCTACGGGCTCGGAGTGCTGTGGCCTGAGGACGCCCCCTGGGGCCACGTCCTCGCCACTCTCCTCGCGCCCTATGACCAGCTGCCGCTGCTGGAGCGCCTGGAGCGCAACCGGGTCCACCTCTACCTCCACGTGCTAGCGCTGCAGGATCGCCTTCGGCACGTGAACGCGGCGCGAGCGCGCGTGCTCGCCAGCTACGACCAACGTCTCGCCGAGCTCGAGGCGGAGAACGCCGCCCTGCGCGTCCGGCTTGCCCGTGCGGGCGACCTCGCATGAGCGCTGTTGCCGCGCCGGCAGCGGGCACCGCGACCGCGGCCGGAGGGCACATCGCCGTCGAGGTGGAGGAGTTGGCGAAGACCTTCCGGATACCCCGCCGCCAGATCTCCACCTTAAAGGAACGTGTGCTGCACCCCTTCGCCCACGCCGACCACAACGAGATCCCCGCCCTGCGGGGCGTTTCCTTCACGGTGGGCGCCGGGGAGTTCTTCGGCATCGTCGGGCGCAATGGATCGGGCAAGAGCACGCTCCTCAAGTGCCTGGCCGGCATCTACCGCTCCGATCGGGGCCAGATCCGAGTAGCCGGGCGGCTGGCGCCGTTCATCGAGCTCGGGGTGGGCTTCAACCCCGACCTCACCGCGAGAGACAACGTCGTCATCAATGCGGTGATGATGGGGCTCTCGCCTCGCGAGGCGCGCGCTCGGTTCGACGCGATCGTCGCCTTCGCGGAGCTTGAGGGATTCCTCGACCTGAAGCTCAAGAACTATTCATCCGGCATGCACGTCCGACTCGCCTTCAGCATCATGGTTCACACGGACGCGGACGTGCTGCTCATCGACGAAGTGCTCGCGGTCGGCGACGCGGCTTTTCAACAGAAGTGCTTTGAGGTCTTTTATGACCTTCGGGCGCAAGGCAGAACGATCGTGCTCGTCACACACGACATGACCGCCATCGAGCGCTTTTGCCACCGCGCTCTCCTGCTCGCCGACGGAGAGATCAAGCTGGTCGGCGAGCCAGCCGAGGTAGGACGCCATTATCTGACGGACAATGGCGTGGCGCCGTTGGTGGAGCCGGAGCTGCCGCGTGAGCCAGACCCGCCCAGGGCGGCCGTACAGGAGGTCTGGGTTGAGGACGCGGAGGGGCACCGGACCGATGCGGTCGCCCACGGCGAGCGGTTCACGATCAACTGCCTGTACGAGACGTACGAGCGGGTCGACCGGGCCCGGTTTGACGTGTGGTGCGACGCCGAGGACCCGTGGAAGGTCTTCGGAACGGAGAGCGCAGCGCGGGTCTTCGCCGCGTCGACGATGGGCTGGGAGGAGGAGCCGGGCGGGCTGAGCCGCGGAGAGCGCATTCACGTTCGGGTCCGCGTGGAGAACCGTCTCGCCTCCGGGCGCTACCACCTCGGATGCTCCCTGTTGGCCGGCCGCGCTGGGGACGACATCATCGTGCTCGAAAACGGCGCGGCGGCGTTCGTCACCTATGGCGGCGACGGGGTCTTTGGGTTAGCCCAGTTCGACCACGAGCTGGCCCTCCAACGTCTCCCTGCCGCCTAAACCTGCCTCCCCGAGGACCCGATGTGATCGCACCTGGTGTCCCTGCCCTCGTCAACGTGCGCGGCCCCAGCGCGCTGGGGGGCGGCGTGCGGCGCTTCGCGTACCTCGCGGTCATGCTTGCTTGGACGAACTTCAAGCTGCGCTTCTTCGGCTCGGTGCTCGGCTACCTGTGGCAGCTCCTGCGGCCGCTCGCACTGTTCGCGGTGCTGCTGTTCGTCTTCACCCGGGTGGCCAAGGTGGGCGACGCCGTCGCCTCCTATCCCGTCGTGCTCATCGCGAACATCGTGCTGTTCACCTGGTTCGCCGACGGCTCGAGCGCCGTGACCTCGCTCGTCGACCACGAGAACATCGTGCGCAAGGTCCACTTCCCCCGTCTGGCGATCCCGGTCGCCGTCGTGCTCACCGCGTCGCTCAACCTCCTGCTCAACGGCCTCGTCGTGCTCGTCTTCGCGCTCGCCCTCGGCGTGCGCCCGCGCTGGACCTGGCTCGAGTTGCCGCTGCTCGTAGGCGCGCTCGGCCTGCTCACCCTCGGGGTGGCGATGCTCCTGTCCGCGCTATACGTGCGGTTCCGCGACGTCAAGCCGATCTGGGACGTCGCCCTCCAGGTCCTCTTCTACGGCAGCCCCGTGCTGTACGCACTTGAGACGGTCGACCTGCCCCTGTGGGTGCGTGAGCTCATGATGATCAATCCCCTCGCCGCCATCCTCCAAGAGGTTCGCCACGCCGTCATTGACCCGGCGGCGCCGACCGCCGCCGCCCTCGCCGGCGGCGGCTGGCGACTCCTTGTCCCTGCCGGCATCATCTTGGGCGTGTTCGCCGTCGGTTACGCAGTGTTCGACCGCCAGGCCCCGCACATCGCCGAGCAGCTCTGATATAGAGTTCGGGTTGTCAAGTGGGCGTGCGTGGGCGCGTCCGCTGGGCGGCCGTTGAGGGGTGGCCGGGGCGCCGGGCTCGGTGTCGGCGTGACCAGTCTGATGATGCGGGGTTGGGACCCCAGGGCCCGGTCTTCGTGCTGCCGGCGAGCGCGGTCTAGAAGCGAGCGTGGCCGCGGGTGCGGTGCTCATAGAGCTGTCGCGCGTGCCGACCGCCTGCGGCCCGGCCCCGGCCCGCCGACCGGGACAGCTGGGCAGGGTTAGTCGGCGGTGGCGGCCGCCCAGAGAAAGCAGGACAGTTCGCGGCGCAGGCGACGACGGTGACGTTGGCGGGCTTGCCGCGGGCGCGCATCTGCTGGTGGACGCGGTGCAGGCGGCGGGCGCGGCTGGCGATCTGCAGCACGTGGTCGGGCTGGCCGGGCTGGGGGGCGCGCAGGTTGGTCGCCTCGCCGGGGCGGCGGGTGTAGTGCCAGGCCGCCTCCACGAGCAGCCGCCGCGCCAGCGTCGAGCCGGTCTTGGTGATCGCGCCCTGCCGGGAAGACTCGCCGGACTGAGTCAGCGACGGAGTGAGCCCGAGCCAGGCGGCAAGCTGCGGCGCCCGCGCAAAGCGCTGCCAGTCGCCGCCGAGCTCGAGGTGCAGCGCGAAGGCGGTCAGGGTGTCGACCGCTAAAAGCAGCGTAGGCGCGCGACGGTCGGCCACCACCGCTTGTCCTCGGCGAGCCGTGTCAAGGATCATCGAAGTTCCCCACCTCTGATCAGGAGAACTCCCCACCTTCGGCGCGGCCGGTGAGGGCGGGTCGGAGGGCGGCGAGGGCGTCGCGGTGGCGGCGCATGCGGTAGCTGTCGCCGGTGATCGAGAGGACGGTGGCGTGGTGCAGCAGGCGGTCGAGGACGGCGGCGGCGACGGTGGTGTCTTCGAAGATGGCGCCCCAGTCGGCAATGCCGCGGTTGGTCGTCAGGACGATCGAGCCGTGTTCGTAGCGCCGGGAGATCACCTGGAACAGGTGCGAAGCGGCTTCGCCGGGCATCGGCAGGTAGCCGAGCTCGTCGATGATGAGCAGCTGGGGGCCGTTCCAGAAGCGCATCGTCGTCGCCCAGCGGCCCTCGAGCGCGGCGCGGCTGGTGCGGGCGACGAGGTCGGCGGCGGTTGTGTAGTAGACGCGGAAGCCGGCGTGGACCGCCTTGTGGCCGAGTGCGATCGCCAGGTGCGTCTTGCCGACGCCGGGCGGCCCGATCAACAGGACGTTGGCCTTCTCCTCGACGAAGCGCAGGGTGGCGAGGTCGTCGACGAGCCGACGGTCGAGCGAGGGCTGGGCGTCGAAGTCGAACTGCTCGAGCGTCTTGCGTGCGGGGAGCTTGGCGAAGCGCAGCCGGCCATCGAGGCGGCGCTGCTCGGTGGCGGCGACTTCGACTTCGAGCAGCTCGGCGAGGAACTGCGTGTAACCGGGCTTGGTGTGCTGAGCGGCCTCGAGCG
>JALYMR010000051.1 GCA_030773615.1 Actinomycetota bacterium | reverse complement strand
GGAGGGGACCGACCCGTCCCCTCCCGCGCGACGCCGCCCACCCTCACCTCCCAAGTGACCGTCGTCCGCCGTCAACGAGCCCTCAAGGTGGCCGTGCCCGGGCTGGCGTTCGTGGTCGCGCTCGTCGTGTTCTCCCTGCTCAGCCGTCCCTCCTCGTCGGCCTTCCCGCCGCCCGCCGCTCAGGTGAACGCGCGCGCGCCGGCCGGCCGCTCGACGGACGCCCAGATCCGGGCCCTGCAGGCGGCGGTCCGCGCCGCCCCCGAGGAGGCCCAGCGGTACGCGCTGCTCGGCGAGGCCTACCTGCAGCGGGCGCGCGAGACGGGCGACCCCGCCTTCTACGACAGGGCGGAGGGGGTGCTCGTCGCCGGGCGCGAGCGCGACCCGCGCTCGTTCGACGTCCGGATCGGCCTCGGCGCCGTGGCGCTGGCCCGCCACGACTTCCGTGGCGCGCTGGCTCACGGGCGCGCGGCCCGGCGGCTGGCGCCGAAGCTCGTCCGCCCCTACCCGGTCGTCTTCGACGCCCAGCTCGAGCTCGGACGCTACGCGGCCGCCCGCAGGACGCTCCAGGTGATGATCGACCTCAAGCCCAGCCTCGCCTCGTACTCCCGCGTCTCGTACTTCCGCCAGCTGCACGGCGACCTGCGCGGGGCGGTGGAGGCGATGCGCCTCGCCGTCTCGGCGGGCGGCGGCCGCCCGGAGAACCTCGCCTACGTCCAGACGCTGCTCGGAGACCTCGAGTTCGAGCGTGGCCGCCTCGGCGCGGCCGACCGCGCCTACCGCAGCGCCGTGGCGAGCTTCCCCGGGCACCTGCCCGCTCGCGCCGGGCTGGCGCGTCTGGCCGCCGCCCGCGGCCGGCTCGGCGTCGCCATCCGCTCCTACCGGCGGCTCGTCGCCCGGCTGCCGCTGCCCGAGCACGTCATCGCGCTGGCCGAGGCGGAGCTGGCGGCGGGGCGCCGAGCCCAGGCCCGCGAGCACCTCGCGCTCGTGCGCGCCCAGCAGCGGCTGCTGGCCGCCCGCGGGGTCCGGGTCGACGTCGACCTCGCGGTCTTCGAGGCCGACCATGGCGAAGCCCGCCGGGCCGTCCGGCTCGCACGGGGCGCCTGGTCGGCGGCACCCAGCGTCCGCTCGGCAGACGCCCTCGGCTGGGCCCTGACCCGCGCGGGCCGTCCCCGGCAGGGCCTCGCCTGGAGCCGCCGCGCCCTCGCGCTCGGCACGCAGGACCCCCTCTTCCTCCTCCACGCAGGCCTGGCCGCCCGCGGGGACGGACAGCCCCGGCTGGCCCGCAGGCTCCTGGGCCAGGCGCTCGCCCGGAACCCCCGCTTCTCGCCGTGGCACGCCCCCGTCGCGCGGCGCGCTCTCAGGGGGCTGTCGTGACCGGCGGGCGGTGCCGCCGCCGCTCGCGCCCGGCGCTCCGCCTCGGGCCGGCACTCGTGCTCGTCCTGCTGGCCGCGGCGACCCTCGCCCCCGCCGCCCTCGCCCATCCGCTCGGCAACTTCACGGTCAACCACCTGTCCCGCGTCGCGATCTCCACCGACCGGGTCGAGGTGGGCTACGTCCTCGATCAGGCGGAGATCCCCACCTTCCAGGAGCGCCGGCTCTCGGACGCCGCGGTGCTCGAGCGCAAGCTGGCGGAAGTCCGCCGCAACCTGATCCTGACGGTGGACGGCCGGCGCGTCCCGTTGCGCCTGCAGTCCCCCGCCCGGCTGACGTTCCCCGAAGGACAGGGCGGCCTGAGGACGACGCGGCTCGAGCTCACGCTGCGGGCCGAGGTCGAAGGTCCGGCGCGCGTCGACCTGCGCGACGAGACGTTCGCCGATCGGCTGGGCTGGAAGGCCGTCGTGGCCGTGCCCGGCGAGGGCACCGAGGTGCGCACCGACGCGCCGTCGGGCGACCCCACGCGGGGCCTGCGCGTCTACCCCCGCGACCTGCTCGACAGCCCGGCGAACCGCCGCTCGGCCTCGTTCGCGGTGGCCCCGGGGCGGGGGACGCTCGTGGCCCCGGACGTGGAGGGCGGTCGCGCCGTCGAGGCCGGTGAGCCCGCGGACCCCGGCTTCGCGGGCGTGTTGGACCGTGCCGCGTCCGGCGAGGGCGTCCTGCTCTTGCTCCTGCTCTCGGCGTTCGCCTGGGGCGCGCTGCATGCCCTCTCGCCCGGCCACGGCAAGGCGATGGTCGCCGCGTACCTGGTGGGCACGCGCGGAACCGCGAAGCAGGCCTTCGCGCTTGGGGCGACCGTCACCTTCACGCATACGGCCGGCGTCTTCGCCCTCGGGCTCGTCACGCTCGCGCTGGCCGAGTACATCGTGCCCGAGGATCTCTACCCCTGGCTCAAGCTCGTCTCCGGCGTGCTCGTGGTGGCGATCGGCGTGGGGGTGCTGCGCTCGCGGATCCGATTCGCCCGGTCCCGGCGCTCCGGGGCCCTGCGGCGCGAGCTGAACGGCGAGGAGCACGGCCACGACCACCATGGCCACGACCACCACGGCCACGGCCATGACCACCATCATGGCCACGACCATCACGACCACCACGACCATCACGGCCACCACCACGGCCACAGCCACCACCATGGCTCCGCGGGCTGGAAGGGCGTCATCGGCATGGGAGCGTCGGCCGGCCTCATTCCCTGCCCCTCCGCGCTCGTCGTCCTCCTCGGGGCGATCGCCCAGCAGGAGATCGGCCTCGGCTTCCTGCTGATCTTCGTCTTCAGCCTGGGCCTCGCCGCCACCCTCACGGCGCTCGGGCTCGCCGTCGTCTACGCGCGCAGCGCGACCGCGCGCCTCGGCGTCTCCGGTCGCCTGGCCGCCGCCCTGCCCGCAGCGTCCGCCCTGCTCATCGTCTGCGTCGGGGTGGTCCTGACGGGGCAGGCCCTACCGGAGGTGTTCTAACCCTTGTTCGGAATCGACGAGAAGATCGCGGGGCTCAGCGAGGGGCACTCGCTGCTCATCGTCATCGCGGTCGCGGTCCTCCTCGGCCTGCGCCACGCGACCGACCCCGACCACCTCACGGCGGTCTCCACGCTTGTGGCCTCCGAACGGGAGCGCGGAGTGAGGCTGGCCGCCGGTCTCGGCCTGGCTTGGGGCCTCGGGCACGGCAGCTCGCTGCTAGTCCTCGGCCTGCCCATCGTCCTGTTCGAGTCCTACCTGCCCGAGGCGCTGCAGACGGGGGCCGAGATCGCCATCGGCATCGTCATCATGGCCCTCGCCGTCCGCCTCCTGCTGCGCTGGCGCGCAGGCGCCTTCCATGCGCACGCGCACGCTCACGACGACGAGGTCCACCGTCACCTTCACCGCCACGAGGGCCCGCACGACCTCGGCGCTCAGGGTCACGACCATGATCATGCGCCGGGTCTGGGTCGCTCCCCGCTGCAAGCCTGCGGCGTGGGCCTGCTGCACGGCGTCGGCGGCTCGGCCGGCGTGGGCATCCTGCTGCTCGCCACGATCGCAGACCAGGTCGAGGCCGCGGTGGCGCTAACGGTGCTCGCAGCGTTCACCGCGGTGTCCATGACCCTCCTGACCACGGCGTTCGGTTGCGTCCTCGCTTCGCCGTCGGTCCAGGTCCGGTTCGGGCGGGTGGCGCCGATCCTCGGGGCGATCAGCCTCGCCTTCGGCGGCTGGTACGCGCTGGGGGGCGTGCAGGCCCTCGTGTAGCGCCGGACCCCCCGGCCGCCCGCTCGGACAGCGGCCACGCCCGTGACTTTGTCAGCGCTCGCCAGAACGAGAGCAGGTCGGGTTCGGCCTCAACTAGGCGCGCGCCGGACGGCGCACAGCGAGCACCGCGAGGAACAGGGCGACCGAGCGGAGCGGAAAGCCCCGGGGGCCGGGGCCGCGGCGCCCTCCCCGAGCGACAGCGCTGCCTGCCAAACCGCCGCGTGTAACGCCCGCCAATGACCGTCAACTCCACCAGCAAGGACGTCGTCGACGTCTCCGTTAGAGACGGGATGGGCATCGCCGTCAACACGCCGCTTGTCGTCGGCGTCATGTGCTGATCCGCACTGCACGAAGGTGCACCGCCAACGCCAGCCGCGACGCAAATCTCGACTTCGCGCAGATCACGGGAGATCGGCGAAAAGGAAGGCGGTGACGGTACTCGCTCGTCAGCGCCTGTAGTCGCGCGCGCTGCGATTGCGCTTGCCCACACCGGCGGCCAGGCTAGCCTCCCGGTTGATGCGGATCGACGACCTCATCGCCACCAGCGACGAGCCCGTCTTCTCCTTCGAGTTCTTCCCGCCCAAGGACGCGGAGGGCAAGCGGGCGCTCTTCGCCGCGCTCGAGGCGCTGCGCCCCCTGCA
>JALYMR010000050.1 GCA_030773615.1 Actinomycetota bacterium | reverse complement strand
GGGGTGGCCAGGGTGCGCAGCCGCCGCACGACGATGTTGACCTGCCCCCCGGCCGCCGGGTGGCGCTCGAGCGTGCCCTCCGCGAGCACGAGCGGCTCCGTGCGCACCGCGAGGCGGTCGCGCTCGTACACGGGCGGCGGGACGACGAGGTTGACCGTGCCCGCCTCGTCCTCCACGAGCAGGAACGCGACCCCCTTCGCGGTGCCCGGCCGCTGGCGGGCGACGACGAGCCCCCCGACGCGCACCGGGGTGCCGTGGGGCAGCGCGGCGAGGTCGGCGGTCCCGACGAGGCCGCCCGCGGCGAGCTCGTCGCGCAGCAGGCCGAGTGGGTGGACGCCCGCCGTGAGCCCCGTCGACGCGTAGTCGGCGACCATCCCCTGCCAGGCCGGCAGCGGGCGCAGCCCGGGCGCCTCGCCGACGTCGAGGGGCAGGGCGAGCTGGCGGCCCTCCTCCCCCGCGTCCCGTCCGGGCGCCACCACCCCGAGCTGCCACAGCGCCGTGCGCCGGTCCCCGCCGGCCAGCGCGTCGCACGCCCCCGACCAGGCCAGGCGCTCGAGCGACGACCGGCCCGCGCCGGCGCGCGAGGCGAGGTCCTCCACGCTGCGGAACGGCCCCTCGGCGTGGCGGGCGGCCACGAGCGCGGCGACCTCGTCGGCGCGAACCCCGAGCACGTAGCCCAGGCCGACGCGCACCGCCCCGGCAGGGGTCACCGTGCACCCCACCTCGCTTGCGTTGATCTCCGGGGCGAGCACCTCGATGCCCCGGCGCTGGGCCTCGTGGACGAGCGCGTCAGGCGGGTAGAAGCCCATGGGCTGCTCGTCGAGCAGCGCGCAGAGGAACTCGGGCGCGACGTGCACGCGCAGCCAGGCGGACTGGTAGGCGAGCAGGCCGAACGCCGCGCCGTGGGCCTTCGGGAAGCCGAACCCCGAGAACCCGACGATCATCTCGTAGACCCGCGTGGCGACCTCGTCGGTCACCCCCGGGTGGGTGCGCTTCGCGCCCTCGACGAAGCGCTGCCCGTAGGCGAGCATGGCCGCCGCCGAGCGCTTGCGGCTCATCGCCCGCCGCAGCCCCTCGGCCTCCCCGGCGCTGAACCCGGCGAAGGCCTGCGCAACCTCGAGCACCTGGTCCTGGAAGATGATCGTCCCCAGCGTCTCGCGCAGCACGGGCTCGAGCGACGGATGCTCGTGGGGCACGACGAAGCCGGGGTCCTCGCGCAGGCGCTGGCGGCGCTCGATGTAGGGGTTCACCGCCCCGCCGACGATGGGGCCCGGGCGCACGATGGCGACCTGGATCGTGAGGTCCTCGAGCGTCTCGGGCCGGGTGCGCCGCAGGGACCCCATCTGGGCGCGCGACTCGATCTGGAAGACGCCCGTCGTCTCCGCCTCCTGGATCGTGCGGAAGGTCTCCGCGTCGTCGTAGGGGATGCGCGAGAGGTCGATGCGCTCGCCGCGGCGCGCGGCGACGAGCTCGACCGCCCGCTCGACGACGGAGAGCATGCCCAGCCCGAGCACGTCGATCTTCAGGAAGCCCGCGTCCGAGCACGAGTCCTTGTCCCACTGCGCGAGCTGGCGGCCCTCCATCGCGGCGGGCACGAGGGGCACGCAGTCCACCAGCGGGCGGGTGGCAACGATCATCCCGCCCGAGTGCTGGGACAGGTGCCGGGGCAGCCCGTGCGCCTCCCCGGCCAGCCGGGCGAGCCAGGCCCAGCGGGTGGGCGGGTCGCCGCTCATCCGCCCGGGCCCGAGCGCGACGGCGATGTCCCGGCCCACGTCGTTCGCCCACGCCTCCGAGCCGCGGGCGACGCGCTCGATCTCCCCCGGCGGCAGGCCGAGCGCCTTGCCCAGCTCGCGGATCGCGCCACGGGCCCGGAAGGTCGGGAAGGCGGCGACGAGCGCGGAGCGCTCCCGGCCGTAGCGCTCGTGCACCCGGGGGATGAGGACCTCGCGGACGTCGCGCGGGAAGTCGAGGTCGATGTCGGGCAGGGCGGTGAGCTCCTCGTTGAGGAAGCGCCCGAGGAAGAGCTCGTTCTTCACGGGATCGACGTGCGAGAGGCCCGTGAGGTAGCAGACGATGGAGGACACGGAGGAGCCCCGACCGCGCCCGGGGGGCAGCAGCGCACGGGCGGTGTCCGGCCCGCGGACCTCCACCGCGACCTCGCGCGCGAGCTCGAGCAGGTCGCGGTGCAGCAGGAAGAAGCCGGCGAGCCCGAGGCGTCCGATGACCCGCAGCTCCTGCTCGAGGCGCCCGACCGCCTCCCCGCGCTCGGCCGTCCCCGGCGGGTAGCGCTCGTCGAAGCGCGACCAGCAGACCTCGGCCAGCGTGCGATCCGCGTGGGGGTCCTCCGAGCCGGGGTAGCGGTAGCCGAGGTCGCTCGTGAGGTCGAAGCGCAGCGAGGCGGCGAGCTCGGCCGTCTCGGCGACGGCCCGCGGGTGGTCGGCGAAGCGGGCGGCCATCGCCGCCGGCGAGGCGAGGACGTGGGCGTGGTTGCCGCGGCGCAGGGGCTCGGAGGCGTCGAGCGTCGTCCCCTCGCGGATCGCCACGAAGGCGTCCTGGAGGAGCGCGCGCTCGCGGTGGTGGGCGTGCACGTCGCCCGTGGCCACCATGGGCACCCGCAGGCGGGCGGCGAGGGCGGCGAGGCTGCGGTTCAGCGCGCGGTCGTGCCGCGCGAAGGGGCGCTGGAGCTCGACGCGCAGGGCGTCGCGCCCGAACGCGGCGAGCAGCCGGCGCAGCGTGGGCTCGTCGCGCACGCCGTGGGTGGCGCAGCCGCTGAGGCACACGAGGCCGGCGGCGTGGGCCTCGACGGCCGCGAGCGACACCCGTGCCTCCGAGAGGTCGCGCCGCGGCCCGTCCCGGGTGTGCGCATGGGCGGTCGTGAGCAGCCGGCAGAGGTTGCGCCACCCCGTCTCGTCGCGGACGAGCAGGGTGAGGTGGCGCCCGTCGTCGAGGTCGATCTCGGTGCCGTGGATCGCCCGCAGCCCGACGGCCTTCGCCGCCTGCGCGTGCTCCATCGCCCCCGACAGGGAGTTGTGGTCCGTGACGGCGAGGGCCTCGTGCCCACGCTCCACCGCCGCGTCCACGAGCTCCTCGGGCAGCGACGCCCCGTCGAGGAAGGAGTACGCGGAGTGGCAGTGCAGCTCGACGTAGGACACGAACACATGTTCTCATGAAGGCCGGACGCAGTCGCGTCGCGGCTCCCACAGACCTCCGGCCGGGCGGCTCGCCGCGGTCACGAGGACGGCGCGCTCCCGCACCCGGCGCACGCTGACGCCGACGCCGTGAGGTCCCACCGAGACCCCGGCCGCCGTCCCCTCCTCCGAGCGGCGCACGTCGTACACCCGCGCGTCGAGCGCCGCGCGCTCGGCGAGGGCCGCGCCGAGCGCCCGCGCGGCCGTGACGTCGCCCGGCGCCCGGCGCCAGACCGCGAGCGCGTCCGCCACGGCGGGGTCGGAGAGCGGCGCGCGCGCGTCGAGCTCCCAGCGCCGTCGCGTCCCCCCGCGCTCGGGCGTGGTCCCGAGGCGCGCGGCGAGCAGGGGCGGCAGGTCGCCGACACCGCGACCGGAGGTCCTGAGGGAGAGCTCCACCGGCCGGCCCCGTCGGTCCAGCGTGACCCCGACGACGGTCTGCCCGGCGGCCGCCCGGGCGCCCTGGCCCAAGACGGCCTCGAGCAGCGCCGTCCCGCTGCCGGCCGCGCGCAGGAAGACCGTGCGCGTGCCCGTGCGGCGGTTGCGGTGCACGCCCAGCGCGCCCTCGGCCTGCAGGTCCGCCTCCCCGGCGCCCTGGCCCACACCGCCCTCGAGGGTCCCCGTCGCGCCGACGCCGCCCTCGTCCCACACCTCGTCGGGGTCGAGCTCGCGGTCGAGGCGCCCACGGGCGTGCACCCCGGCGATGCCGGGTCGCCGCGGCCCGCGCGAAGCCCGCCGGACCCGCTCGAGCACGCGCTGGGCCTCGTCCTCCGAGCGCACGTGGAACACCCGGCCCTTCGCGGCCAGGGCGACGAGCACCGCGCTCGCGCTCGCGCCCACGTCGTGCTCGCCGATCCTGAGCGCGCCGTCGGCCTCGAACCCGGCGCCCACCTGCTCGCCGCTGAGCACGGTCAGGCGCAGGCGCCCGTCCGAGAGCCACTCGCGCAGGACGAGCTGATGCGCGCCGACGCGCAGGACCTCGAGGTCGAACCGCCCGTGCCGGTCGTCGCCGCGCGAGCTCGTCACGCAGGGCCGCAGGTCGGACCGGCAGCCGCCGGCCACGATGCACAGCGCGTGGCGGACGTGGGCGAGGACGGTGGCGGCCACCCCGGGCGCGAACGCCACCGTGGCGGCCACCCCGCCCACCACGACCAGGCCGACCACGGCGAGCAGGGCGACGTACTCCGTCGTGGCCTGGCCCGCCGCCCCGCGCAGGCGAGCGAGAGGAGACGAGGCGCGAGACACGCCGCGCAGGCTCGCGCGGGAGCTGTGCCGCGACTACGCGCGGGCGTGCCGGAGCAGGCATGGGGAGCGCGCGGCGAGCACGTCGCGCCGCCCGGTCGCCTAGGAGGCGGTCGAAGAACGGTCGGGCTCGCGGCTGCGTCGTGGGCGCGCCAGTTCAGGCAAGCATTGATAACGGCGAACAAGCGGCGGGCGGCGCCATGGCGGTCGCCGCTGGAAGCGACCTCGGGGCGGCTGAAAAGCCGCTTGAGGTTGACCGCGGTCGCCGCGAGGAGCAGCTGGACCTGCAACTTCGCGGTGCCGCGGCATCTCGCCCGGTGCAGGGCGTGCTGGAGCTTCAATT
>JALYMR010000049.1 GCA_030773615.1 Actinomycetota bacterium | reverse complement strand
ACGTACTCCTCGATGCCCTCGCGGCCGCCCTCGCGGCCGAAGCCCGACTGCTTCACTCCGCCGAAGGGCGCCGACGCGTTGGACACGACGCCCTGGTTGAGGCCGACCATGCCCGTCTCGAGGCCCTCGATGACGCGGAAGGCGCGCTTGAGGTCCGACGTGTAGACGTAGGCCACGAGCCCGTACTCGGTGTCGTTGGCCGCCCGGATCGCCTCCTCCTCGGAGGCGAAGCCTCGCACGGGGGCGACGGGCCCGAAGACCTCCTCGCGCAGCAGCCGGGCGTCGTCGGTGACGTCGGCGAGCACCGTCGGGCGGTAGAAGTAGCCACGGCCCTCGACCCGCTCGGCGCCCACGAGCACCCTCGCCCCCCGGTCCGCGGCGTCCGTCACGAGCTCGTCGACCTTGCCGCGCTGGTCGTCGTCGATGAGCGGCCCGACGCGCACGTCGGGCTCCGTGCCGCGCCCCAGCTTGAGCTGGCCCATGCGCTCGGCCAGCCGCTCGGCGAACGGCCCGGCCACGGACTCCGCCGCGTAGAACCGGTTCGCCGCCGTGCACGCCTCGCCGACGTTGCGCATCTTGGCCAGCATCGCGCCCTCGACCGCCGCGTCGAGGTCGGCGTCGTCGAAGATGAGGAACGGCGCGTTGCCCCCGAGCTCCATGGAGACGCGCAGCAGCCCGTCGGCGGCCTGCTTCATGAGCAGCTTGCCGACCTCGGTCGAGCCCGTGAAGGACAGCTTGCGCGTGCGGGGGTCCTGGAGGAGCGGCTCGATCACGGAGCTCGAGGAGCGCGCGGTGATGACGTTGAGCACGCCGGGGGGCAGCCCGCACTCCTCGAGGATGCCGGCCAGGGCGAGCATGGAGAGCGGGGTCTGCTTCGCGGGCTTGATGACCGCCGTGCACCCCGCCGCGATCTGGGGCCCGATCTTGCGCGTGCCCATGGCCAGGGGGAAGTTCCACGGGGTCACGAACACGCAGGGCCCGACGGGCTGGCGCAGGACGAGCACGCGCTGCGCGCTGTTCTTCTCGGCCACGGAGAAGCGGCCGTCGATGCGGGTCGCCTCCCCGCTGAACCAGTGGAAGAAGTCGGCGGCGTAGAGCACCTCGGCCTTCGACTCGGCCACGGGCTTGCCCATCTCGAGGGTCATGAGCAGCGCGAGGTCGTCGGCGCGCTCGACGATCCGCTCGTAGGCCCGGCGCAGGATCTCCCCGCGTTCCCGCGGCGCCATGGCGGCGAAGCCGGCCTGGGCGGCGGCCGCCGCGTCGAGGGCTGCGACCGCGTCGTCGACCTGCGCGTCGGCCACCTCGGTCAGCGTCTCGCCCGTCGCCGGGTCCTCCACCCCCAGGGTGCCCCCTCCCGAGGCCGGACCCCACTCGCCGCCGATGAAGAGCCCCCTCGGCACCCCGTCGAGGACCCGCTGCTCGCCCTGGTTCGCCGTCGCGGTCGTCATGGCGCGAACCTACCCGCCCGTCCTCAGGTGCGCAGCGCCGTCTGCTCGCCGAGCTCCTCGGAGATCGCCACGTCGAGGGAGTAGTCGATGGGCACGACGATGAGGGAGGGCACGTCGAGCGCGAGCGCCTGGCGCAGGTGCCGGCCGAGGTCCTCCGGCGCCCCGCAGCGCCAGGCGGGCATCCCGAACGACTCGGCCAGGCGCACGAAGTCCGGGTTCGTGAAGTCCGTGCCGAAGTGCTCCCCGAAGCGCCCCTCCTGCTTCCAGACGATGGAGCCGTACTGGCCGTTCTCCCACACGACGTTGACCACCGCGGTGCGCAGGCGCCTCGCCGTCTCGAGCTCCTGCACGTTCATGAGGAAGCCGCCGTCGCCGCTCACCGTCACGACCCGCCGCTCGGGGTGCACGAGCTTCGCGGCGATCCCGCAGGGCAGGGCGAAGCCCATGCCGGCGAGGCCGTTGGCGATGAGCACCGTGTTCGGCTCGTGGGCGGGGAACATCCGCCCGATCCACAGCTTGTGCAGCCCGACGTCGGAGACGAGGACGTCCTCGCGCCCGAGGACCTGGCGGATCTCCCACAGCGCGCGGGGCGGCTGCATCGGGAACGCGTCGTCGTGACGGGCGGCCTCGAAGCGGCCGGCCACGACGTCGCGCAGGCGCGAGGAGCCACCGGAGTGGGCCGCGTCGCGGCACTCCTCGCCCAGGCGGGTGAGCACGTGGTGGAGGTCGCCGACGAGCTCGACCGCCGGCGTGTAGAAGGCGTCGATCTCGGCGGGCTCCGTGTCCACGACGACGATGCGCTTGTCGCGGCCGGGGTTCCAGTGCTCCGGCGCGTGCTCCACGAGGTCGAAGCCGACCGCGATGACGACGTCGGCGTCGCCGAAGCCCGCCATGGCGTAGTCGCGCGACTGCAGGCCCACCGTCCCGAGCGCCTTCGGGTCGTCGGCGTCCATCGCGCCCTTGCCCATGAAGGTCTCGGCCACGGCGATGCCGGTCGCGCGCGAGAACTCGCGCAGGGCGGGGGCGGCGCCCGCCCGCACGACGCCGTTGCCCGCCAGCACGACCGGGCTGTTCGCCCCCCGGATCAGGTCGGCGGCCGCCAGGAGCTCGCGGGCGCCGGGCTCGGGGCGCACGGGGCGCCGACGGGGCAGTGGGCCGAGGCCGGCGACCTCGGCGCCCATGACGTCCTCGGGCAGCTCGAGGTGCGTGGCCCCGGGCTTCTCGGACTCGGCCACCTTGAACGCCTTGCGGACGACCTCGGGGATGATGCCCGGCGAGTTCACGCGAGCGTTCCACTTCGTGATCGGACGCATGAGCCCGACCACGTCGATGTGCTGGTGGGACTCCTTGTGCATCCGCTCGAGGTCGCCCTGGCCGGTGAGCGCGACGAGCGGCGCGCGGTCGAGGAAGGCGTCGGCGACGGCGGTGACGAGGTTCGTCGCGCCGGGGCCGAGCGTCCCCAGGCACACGCCCGCGCGCCCGGTGAGCCTGCCGACCATGTCGGCCATGTAGGCGCCGCCCTGCTCGTGACGGACGGGCACGAACCGCACGGAGGAGCGGGCGAGCGAGGCGTTGAGGTCGAGGGTCTCCTCCCCCGGGATGCCGAAGACGTAGCGCACCCCCTCGGCCTCGAGGCACTCCACGAGCAGGTCGGAGGCGCGGCGCGCGCTCAACCCGCGCCCCCGGGGTGCCGAAGGAGCATCACGGTGGGAACGCTAGCGATCCGCAACTCCGCCGGCGGTAGCGTGTCCGGACACCTGATGCGCCTGCGCTCCACCGCCCGCCTCGCCCTCGCCCTCCTCGGCGGCCCCGCGCTCGCCGCGCTCGCCGCCCCCGGCGCCGAGGCCGCCTCGCTCGTCACCGCCCACGGCGCAGGCTACGGCCACGGCGTGGGCATGAGCCAGTACGGGGCCCTCGGCTTCGCCCAGCACGGCTTCGGCTACCGGGACATCCTCGGCCACTACTACCGGGGAACCCGGCTGGGCCGGCTCGACGGCGCGAGCGAGATCCGCGTGCTGCTGCAGGCCGGAGTCCGCGAGGTCCGCGTCGACGGCGCCGTCCGGGTCGCCGGGGAGCGCTCGCTGCGCCCGGAGACGACCTACCGGCTCACGGCCACCGCCGCGGGGGCCGTCGCCCTGCGCGCCCCGCGCGGCCGGGTCATCGCTCGCTACGTGGCGCCGCTGCGCCTGGAGGCCGCCCCCGGCGGCGCGCTGCGCCTGCACGGCCGGGCGGGCAACGGGGTCGTCGGCGGCCTGTACCGCGGCGCGATGGAGCTGCGTCCCGCGACCGGGGGGCTCAACGCGATCAACGCGGCCGACCTCGAGGACTACGTCCGCGGGGTGGTCAGCGGCGAGAGCCCGGCGAGCTGGCCGGCCGAGGCGCTCAAGGCCCAGGCGATCGCCGCCCGCACCTACGCCATCGCCACCACGAAGGGCGGGGCGGGCTTCGACCACTACCCCGACGTGCGCTCGCAGGTCTACAACGGCGTCGCGGGCGAGCGCGCCTCGACGGACGCCGCCGTGCGCGCGACGGACCGGGAGGTCGTCACCTACGGGGGGCGCCCCGTGGTGACCTACTTCTTCTCGACGTCGGGGGGGCACACGGAGGACGTGGAGAACGCCTTCCTCGGCTCGCGGCCGCAGCCCTGGCTGCGCGGGGTGGAGGACCCTCACGACAGCGCGTCGCCGCGCCACCGCTGGTCCGAGCGGTGGACGCTGTCCCAGGCCCAGTCGCGCCTGGGCGGCCTCGTGCAGGGGCGCTTCGTCGGCGTCGAGGTCCTGCGTCGCGGCACCTCGCCGCGCGTCGTGGCCGCCGACGTCGTCGGGACCGCGGGCCGCACGCGCGTCACGGGCCCGCAGCTGCGTGCCCGGCTCGGCCTGCCCGACAGCTGGGTGACCTTCACCACCATCATCACCGACGTGCGCCCGCCCGAGCCCGAGCCGCCGAAGGCGGCCCCCGGCGCCAAGCGTGCACCCCAGGCCTCGGCGCTGAGGATCCTCGCCGGCCGCGTCTTCCCCGCCCGGGCCGGGCGGTGGGTCGTCGTGGAGCGCCGCGTGGCCGGCGCCTGGCGCCGCGAGGTCGAGACGCGCACGGGCAAGGGCGGCGCCTACCGGGTCCGGGTGACCCGGCCCGGGGAGTTCCGGGTGCGGCTGGGCCGCGTCCGCGGCCCGCGGGTCGTCGTGCGCGGCTGAGCGACCCCGCGCTCCGATGACGCGCGACCGGCGCCTCGCCCGGCTCGTCTGGCTGTCCATCGCGGCGGCGGTCGTGACGATCGCGCTCAAGACCGGCGCCTGGGCCCTCACGGGCTCGGTCGGCCTGCTCTCGGACGCCGCGGAGTCCGTCGTGAACCTCGTGGCCGCGATCTTCGCGCTCGTCGCCGTGCAGTGGGCGGCGCGCCCCCCGGACGAGGACCACGCCTACGGGCACGAGAAGGCGGACTTCCTCTCCGCGGGGGTGGAGGGGGCGCTCATCCTCCTCGCCGCGGTCACCATCGGCACCTCGGCCGTCGACCGCCTCCTGAACCCGGCGCCGATCGACAACGTCGGCGTCGGCCTCGCCGTCTCCGCGGTCGCGTCGCTGGTCAACCTCGCCGTGGCCCGGGTGCTCATCCGCGCCGGGCGCGACGAGCGGTCCCTCATCCTGCAGGCCGATGGTCACCACCTCATGGCCGACGTGTGGACCTCGGTCGGGGTGGTGCTCGGCGTCGCCGGCGTCGCCCTCACGGGCTGGGACCCGCTCGACCCGCTCATCGCCCTCGTCGTGGCGGCGAACATCGTCCGGACGGGCGTCGGCCTCGTGCGCGGCTCCACCGGGGGGCTCATGGACCGGGCGCTCACGGACGCCGAGCTCGCCCCCATCCAGACCGTGCTCCGTGGCCACGCTGGCCCCGAGGTCCAGTTCCACGCCCTGCGCACCCGGCGGGCCGGGTCCCGCGCGTTCGTCTCCGTGCACGTGCTCGTCCCCGGGACGTGGCCCGTCCAGCGCGGTCACGACCTCGTCGAGCGCGTCGAGGGCGATCTCCGCGCGGCGCTCGGCCACGCGACGATCTTCACCCACCTCGAGCCGCTCGAGGACCCGGCCTCCTTCGCCGACACCGACCTCGACCGACGCGACGCCGTCTCGCCCTGAGCCGCGCGCCTACGTCCCCCGCTCGAGCTCGAGCAGGCGCGCCTTCGCCTCCGGGCCCCCGCGGTAGGCGCCGAGGGCGCCCCCGGTCCGCAGCACGCGGTGGCAGGGCACGACGATGGGCAGGGGGTTCGCGGCCAGCGCGGTGCCGGCGGCACGGACGGCGGCGGGGCTGCCGGCCCGGGTCGCGACCTCCCGGTAGGAGGCCGTGCACCCGTAGGGGATGCGGGCGGTCGCCCGCAGGACGTCGCGGCGGAAGCCCTCGACGAGCCGCCAGTCGAGCTGCACGGCAAAGCCCCGCCGCCACCCGGCGAAGTACTCGTCGAGCTGCCGGCGTGCCTGGGTCACCGCCTCCCGGCCGGCGGTGAGCACCCTGGGGGAGACCCGGCGGGCGAGCTCGTCGAGGACCTCGTCCTCGTCCTCGCTGGGCAGCGCGACCCGGACGAGGCCCTCCGGCGTGGCGCCGAGCAGGATGGGACCGAGCGGGGAGTCGTGGCGCTCCACGGCGACGTCGACGAGGCCCTGCGCCACCGCCCGCTGCCCGAGCTCGGCCCGGATGCGCGCCCAGCTCGTCGCGAGCGTCCCCAGATCGCCGTCGCTCATCGTGCCCTCTCCCTCCTGAGTCGTCTGGGTCCCTCGAGGACGTTGCGCGGCGTGGCCGGCTCCGTCGTCCCCATCACCCCCGCGATCTCGGCATGGGTGAGGTCCGCGAGGTAGCGCAGGGTCACGGCCTCGCGCTGCTTGGGGGGCAGCGCGCCGACCTGCGCCCACAGCGCGTCGTCGCGTCCGGGTCCGCCGTCGACGCCGGCCGGCCCGGCGAGGCCCTCCCTCGGCTCGGGGGCGCGCGCCCGCGCGCGCTGCGCGTCGAGCGCCTTGCGCGCCGCGATCGAGAACAGCCAGGCGCGGACGGCGCCGGGGTCGCGGAGCTGCGGGTAGGCCCGCAGGGCGGCCAGCATCGTCTCCTGGAAGCAGTCCTCCGCGCGCTCGCGGCCGAGCTTCGCGGCGCAGAAGCCCAGCACCGCGGCGCCGTGGTCGGCGACGACGCGCTCGAACGGGGGAAGGTCCTTCGCCTTCGCGACGCGCGGCATGGGGGTGAGACGGTCGGCGGCGGCGATGCGTGAGATGCGCCGAGGTTCGCACGCGCAGCGGGGGCAGGCCGACCACCTCCGCCGGTACCGTCGGCCGCCGTGAGCGCCCCGCTGCTTGCCGTCGACGCGCCCTCGCTGCTCTACCGCGCCTTCTTCGCGCTGCCCGAGAGCATCCGCGACGCCGAGGGGCGCCCGGTCAACGCCCTGCTGGGCACCGCGAACCTCGTCCTGTGGGCGATCGAGCGCCACGGCGCCCGCGCCGTGGCCTTCTGCTTCGGCCCCGAGTCGGCGCCGTACCGCACCGCGCTCTTCCCCGCCTACCACGCCGACCGCCCGGCGATGCCCGACGCGCTGCGCGACCAGTGGGGCTCGGCCCGCGACTTCTTCGGCGCGTTCGGCTGGGGCTCGCTGGAGCACCCAGAGGTGGAGGCCGACGACCTCCTCGGCTCGCTGGCCCGGGCGGAGGAGGCCGCCGGGGGCCGGGCGCTGCTCTACACGGGCGACCGGGACATGTTCCAGTGCGTGTCCGACCGCGTGCGCGTGCTCTACCCGCGCGGCGCGAAGGACGGCCCGGAGGAGATCGGCCCGGACGAGGTCCGCCGCCGCTACGGCGTCGAGCCCGCCCAGGTGCCCGACTTCATCGCCCTGCGCGGCGACCCCTCCGACGGGCTGCCCGGCGCGAAGGGCATCGGCGACAAGGGCGCGGCCGAGCTCCTGCGCGAGCACGGCGACCTCGAGGGCGTGCTCGCCGCCGCGCGCCGGCCGGGCACGATGACCGCCCGCCGGGCGGGCTCGCTGACCGCCGACCCCGACGCGCTGCGCACGTTCCGGGAGATCGCCACCCTGCGCGAGCTCGCGCTCCAGCGCCCGCCGGACGCGCCGACGGACGGTGCCCGGG
>JALYMR010000048.1 GCA_030773615.1 Actinomycetota bacterium | reverse complement strand
CGCGTGGGCGGCCCCGACGTCGTGCGCGAGGCGCTCGCCCCGAAGCGCGACGAGCAGGGCCAGCCGCTCAAGTGGGCGGCCGTGTGCGCGGAGGCCGCGCGCGGGCTCAAGCCCGGCGACCCGGTGTTCGCCGCCTGGGTGCGGCTCGCCGGCACGCCCGTCCAGGCCATCAAGGCCGAGACCCAGCCCCCCGCCGAGGAGCGGCCGCGCAATCGCGGCGGGCCACGCGGTGGGCGGCGCTCGGGGCCCGGTCAGCGGTCGGGTCCGCCCTCGGACCGTGGGGGCCGCGGCGACCGCGACCGCCCGCCCCGGGCGACGGAGCTGCGCGAGGGCTCCTTCCGGCCGACCATCCGCATCGCGGCCGACCCGGCCACGGAGCGGGCGGAGCGCGACCGGCGCCGCAAGGAGCAGCGCGAGGCCAAGCGCCAGGCCGAGCGCGACCGTCTCTCGCGCCTGGGCTACTGACGCTCGCCGGCGCCCGACCCGCCCTCGCGCACGCCGGTGGCTGAGCCCCTGCTGCTCGGCGTCGACGTCGGCACGAGCCAGGTCAAGGCCGCCGCCTTCGACCTCGCCGGCCGCGAGCGTGGGCGCGGGGCCGTGTCCTACCGCACCCACCGCCCCCGGCCCGGGTGGGTCGAGCAGGACCCCGACACCTGGTGGGCGGCGGTGCGCGAGGCGCTCGCGCAGGTTCGCGCGAAGGCGCCGCTCGGCGACGTCGCCGCGATGGGGGTGTGCGGACAGGTCAACACCCACGTCCTCGCCGACGAGCGCGGACGGGCGCTGCACCCCGCGATCACCTGGCAGGACCAGCGCTGCGCGGAGGTCGCCACGGCGCTCGACGCGTCGCTGAGCGACGAGCGCCGCCGCGAGCTGTGGGGCGGGCCGTTCACCGTCGACGCCTCGTTCGCGCTCGCCCGCGCCGCCTGGCTGCGCGACGAGGCCCCCGCCGCGTTCGCGGCCGCCCGCTGGCTGCTCCTGCCGAAGGACCTCGTGAACCTGCGGCTCACCGGGGAGGTCGGCGCCGACCCGATCAGCGCGGTCGGGCTCGTCGGGCGCCAGCGCGGCTACGGCGAGGGCATCCTCGCCCTCGTGCCCGAGGCGGCCGGGCTGCTCGCGCCGCTGCGCGCCCCCACCGAGGTGCTCGGCGGCGTCGTCGCCGAGGACGTCGGCCTCCCCCTCGGCCTGCCCGTGGTCACGGCCACCATGGACGCCTGGGGCAACCTCCACGGCTCGGGGGTTCGCCGGGCGGGGGAGGGCATGGAGGTGGCGGGCACCTCGGAGATCCTCGGCGTGCTCGCCGAGGGCGGCCCGGGCGCCCGCGGGGTCGTCAGCTTCCCGCCGGTCGGCGGGTTGCGCCTGCACGCCGGTCCCACCCAGGCGGGGGGCGATGCGCTGCGCTGGTTCGCGAGCGGGCAGGGCGCGGGCCTCGAGGAGATCCTGGCCCGCGCCTCCCGCGCGCCGGCGGGCAGCGACGGCGCGCTCTTCCTGCCCCACCTGGCCGGGGAGCGGGCTCCCCTGTGGGACCCGGACCTGCGCGGCGCCTTCCTCGGCCTGGGCCTCGACCACGGGCCGGAGCACCTGGCCCGCGCGGTGCTCGAGGGGGTGGCCTTCTCCGCCCGCCACGTGCTCGAGACCGTCGACGTCGCGGCGGGCGTCGTCGCCGCGGACCTCGTGGCCAGCGGGGGAGCGGCGCGCAGCGACCTCTGGTGCCAGATCAAGGCCGACGCGCTCGGTCGCCGGCTGCACCGCGCGCGGGTGCTCGACACCGGCGTGCTCGGCGCGGCGATGATCGCGGGCGTGGGCGCCGGGCTGCTCGCCGACCTCGACGAGGCGGCGCAACGCATGGTCCACGTCGACCGCGTCTTCGCCCCGGACCCCGAGCCCGCGCGGCGCCTCGACGAGCTGTACGCGGTCTACCGCTCACTGCACCCGGCGCTGGCCGGCGCCCACCGGGCGCTGACCGCGGCCCGCCGCTCGGCCTAGCCCACCCGCACGAGCGTGCGCCCGCGCCCGGTCGCCGAGCGGGCCTCGAGCAGGACCTCCTCGAGCGCGTCGAGGCCCACCTCGCGGGTCACGAGGTCGTCGAGGGCGGGCGGGCGCAGATCGCGGGCCACGCGCCGCCACACCTCCCGCCGCTGCGCGAGCGGCGTGCGCACGGAGTCCACGCCGAGCAGGGCGACGCCCCGCAGGATGAAGGGCAGCACGGTCGTGTGGAGCTCGACGCCGCCCGTGTTGCCGCTGCTGGCCACCGCGGCCCCCGTCTGCAGCGTCCGCAGGGCGTAGGCCAGCGAGGCGCCACCGACGGGATCGACGACGCCGGCCCAGCGCTCGGGCTCGAGCGGCCGGCCGGGGGAGACGGAGGTCTCCTCGCGGGCGAGCACCTCGGCCGCCCCGAGCGCGCGCAGGAACTCCCCTTCGCCGGGTTTGCCCGTGGACGCGTGGACCTCGTAGCCGCGGCCGGCGAGGATCGACGTGGCCACGGAGCCGACCCCGCCCGTGGCGCCCAGGACGAGCACCGGCCCCGCGCCCGGGCGCAGGCCGCGCTCCTCGAGGCGGTGCACGGAGAGGGCGGCGGTGTAGCCAGCGGTGCCGAGCGCCATGGCGGCCCGCGCGTCGAGCCCGGCGGGCAGGGGCACGACCCAGCCCGCCGGCACCCGGGCGAGCTGCGCGAAGCCGCCGTGGCGGGCGACGCCGAGGTCGTAGCCGTGCACGAGCACCGCGGTGCCGGCGGGCAGCGCGCGGTCGTCGCTGGCCACGACCTCGCCGGCGAGGTCGATGCCGGGAACGAGGGGGGAGACCTTCGCGACGCGACCCTCGGGGTCGGCCGCGAGCGCGTCCTTGAAGTTCACGCAGGACCAGCCGACCCGGATCGTCACCTCGCCCGGCGGCAGGTCGCGCTCCGACATCTCGCGCACCTCGCGGACGGAGCCCTCCTCGCGATGCTCGACGATGAAGGCGCGGAAGCGATCCACGCGCCGGATCCTGTCAGGGCCCGGGGAGGACGGGGCTGTGGGGGTGCACGGCGAGCCCGCGCGGCTCGGCCAGGCGCTCGAGGAGCAGGGCGGTGTCGGCGATCGGCACGCCCGTGAGGTGCGCCGCCCGGCCCTCGAAGTCGGCCACGATGCCGAGCAGCGCGCGGGCGTAGACCTCCTCGTCGCCGTCGGCCAGCGCCGTCACGGCGTCGGCGGTGCGCGCGAAGGCCTCACCGCCGGCCCGCATCCGCTGCGCCGCGCGGCGCGTCAGAGCGTCGTCGCCGTCCGCCAGCGCGGCGATGGCCAGCGCCCACGCCGCCGTCGGCGACTCCGCGTCATCACCGAGCGCTCCTCGCACCACCGCAACCGCGTCCCGTGCCTCGCCGGCGAGCACCGCGTCCTTCATCAGGCCCACGAGCCGCCCGAAGGCGGTCGGCGGCGCCGCGTCCCAGGACGCCCGGTAGCGCCGGGCGGCATCGGCCAGGAGGGCGCGCGCGCCCTCCGCGTCGCCGGCGAGCAGGGCCCGGTGACCCTCGGCCTCGACGACGAGCGCCTCGTCGAGCAGTCGCTGGTGGTCGGCCTGCGACATGTCCGAAGCCTACGCTCCCCGCCATGCGCGAGATCCTGCCCGGCGTCGTCCACTGGACCGCTCGTCATCCGAACCTCGGCTCCGACGTGAGCTGCTACGCCCTGCCCGCCGCCGGCGTCGCGCTGAACCCCATGGAGCCCGCGGAGGGGCTCGGCTGGTTTCGCGAGCACGGCACGCCGAGGGACGTCCTGCTCACGAACCGCCACCACTTCCGCGACAGCGACGCGTTCGTGCGCGCCTTCGGATGCACCGTGCACTGCCACCGTTCGGGCCTGGGGGAGTTCGGCCCGGACACCGAGGTGCAGCCGTTCGACTTCGGCGACGCCCTTCCCGGCGGCGCCGTGGCCCACGAGGTCGACGCCATCAGCCCCGAGGAGACCGCGCTGCACCTGCCGGGCGTGAGGGCGCTCGCGTTCGCCGACGGCCTCGTGGACCTCGGGCGGGGGCTCTCCTTCGTCCCGGACGAGCTCATCGGCGACGACCCCGCCGCGGTCAAGCGCGGCCTGCTCGCCGCCTTCGCCCGACTGCTCGAGCTCGACTTCGACGCCCTGCTGCTCGCCCACGGCGACCCCGTGCCGCGTGGAGGGAAGGCGGCGCTGCGGCGCTTCGTGGACGAGGCGGGCTGAGCCGGGACGCGAAGCGCACGTCGCGCAGGCCCTCGGCCGCCTCGCGGTCGAGCACGGTGAGCGACGCGAGGCCCTCGAGCGGGAACCCCCGCCGGCGCCAGCGCGCGAGGCGGGCGAGGTGGCGGTTCAGGCTGCGGCGCGACACCCGCGTCGTCTTGCCGGCCCCGGGGACGCCGGCGACGAGCAGGACGGCGTCGGGGGGAGGGTGAGCGTGCGGGCGGGGGTCACATCCCCATCGTCGACCTGGGGGTTGTGGGCCGAGTAAGAGCGGCTCGAGGCCAACGGGGTCGACCAGCCGTCCACGCGCGGTTCCCTCCCGCCCTGCAGCGGTGATCCCAGATCCGACCCGAGCGCTGCGGACCGGCGCTCGACAGCACCGCAAGGAGGGTCTCATGCTTGCCCGTCGCCGGGTGGCGCGGGCGCGCGTTCACCACCCATCAGCCCTGACCGTGGGCGCCACCCTGGCGGTGAACTCCTCGTCGCCGCGTCGGCGCTCGCCGCCGTGCGGCAAGGGGACAACGGGCCAGACCGCCTGCGCGGCACGGCCTCCGCCGACCGCCTCCAGGGGCTCGGCGGCAACGACGTCCTGCTCGGCCTCGCCGGCGCCGATCGGGCCGTGGGCGGCACCGGCGACGATCGCGTGGACGGCGGGCTGGGC
>JALYMR010000047.1 GCA_030773615.1 Actinomycetota bacterium | reverse complement strand
CCGACGCACGAGCCCTCGGGCAGGTCGAGGTCGAGCCCGTCGACGGCGCGGATCGGCCCGAAGTGCTTCACGACGCCGCGCAGGCGGATGGCGAGGGCGCCCACGCCGCAAGGATGCCGCACTAGCCTCAGGGCGCGATGGCCCACCAGTACGTCTTCCAGATGCAGCGCCTGTCGAAGCTCTACCCGCCCGACAAGCAGGTGCTCAAGGACGTCACCCTGGCCTTCCTGCCGGGGGCGAAGATCGGCGTCCTCGGCTACAACGGCGCGGGCAAATCGACCGTGCTGAACATCATGGCCGGCGTCGACCAGGACTTCCGCGGCGAGGCCATGCTCGCGCCCGACGCGAAGGTCGGGCTGCTCGAGCAGGAGCCGCACCTCGACGAGGCGAAGGACGTGCGCGGCAACGTGGAGGACGGCGTCGCCGAGGTCAAGGCGCTCGTCGACCGCTTCAACGAGCTCGCGCTGGACTACTCCGACGAGACGGCGGACGAGTTCGGCGCCCTGCAGGAGCGCATCGACGCCGTCGACGGGTGGAACCTCGACAGCCGGCTCGACCAGGCCATGGACGCGCTGCGCCTGCCGCCGCCCGAAGCCGAGGTGGGCCGCCTGTCGGGCGGGGAGCGCCGCCGCGTCGCGCTGTGCCGGCTGCTCCTGCGCCAGCCCGACCTGCTCCTGCTCGACGAGCCCACGAACCACCTCGACGCGGAGTCCGTCGCCTGGCTCGAGCGCCACCTGGCCGACTACCCGGGCACGATCGTCGCCGTCACCCACGACCGCTACTTCCTGGACAACGTCGCGGGCTGGATCCTCGAGCTCGACCGCGGGCGGGGCATCCCCTACGAGGGCAACTACTCGGGCTGGCTCGAGCAGAAGCAGGCGCGCCTGGCCCACGAGGAGCGCACGGAGCAGTCGCGCCAGCGCACGATCACCGCCGAGCTCGAGTGGGTGCGCCAGAACCCGAAGGGCCGGCGCACGAAGGCCAAGGCGCGCCTGAACAACTACGAGGCGCTCGTCGCCCAGGAGCGCAACGTCCGCCTCGACCAGGTCCAGATCCACATCCCGCCCGGACCGCGGCTCGGCGACCTCGTCGTGCAGGCCGACGGGCTGCGCAAGGGCTTCGGCGACAAGCTGCTCATCGAGGACCTGAGCTTCTCCCTGCCCCGCGGCGGGATCGTGGGCGTGGTCGGCCCCAACGGCGCCGGCAAGACCACGCTGTTCCGGATGATCACCGGTCAGGAGGAGCCCGACGAGGGCGAGCTGCGCGTGGGCGACACGGTCGAGCTCGCCTACGTCGACCAGTCGCGCGACGCGCTGGATCCCGACAGGACGGTGTGGGAGGAGATCTCCGGCGGCCAGGACCAGATCCGGGTCGGCGACCGCTGGATGAACTCGCGCGCGTACTGCTCGGGCTTCAACTTCAAGGGCTCCGACCAGCAGAAGCGGGTCTCGAAGCTCTCGGGCGGCGAGCGCAACCGCGCGCACCTGGCGAAGCTCCTGCGCACGGGCGGCAACGTCCTGCTGCTCGACGAGCCCACGAACGACCTCGACGTGGACACCCTGCGCGCGCTCGAGGAGGCGCTGCTCGCGTTCCCCGGCTGCGCGGTGGTCATCTCCCACGACCGGTGGTTCCTCGACCGGATCGCCACCCACGTCCTCGCCTTCGAGGGCGACTCGCAGGTCGTGTGGTTCGAGGGCAACTTCGAGGCCTACGAGGAGCACCGGCACGAGCGCCTCGGGGCGGAGGCCGACCGGCCCCACCGGATCACCTACAAGCGCCTCGTGCGCCAGTGATCGACGTCGACCTGTTCACGGACCCGGGCTGCCCCTGGGCGTACTCGGCCGAGCCGCAGCGCCTGCGCCTGCGCTGGCTCTACGGGGACGCCATGCGGGTGACCCCACGCATGGTCGTGCTCGCCGAGCGCCCGGAGGAGTACGAGGAGCGCGGGTTCACGACGGAGGTGCAGGCCGGGGCGCTGGCCACGATCCAGGAGCGCTTCGGGATGCCCATCGACCTGGGGGTGCGGCCGCGGATGGCGGCGACGGCGCCCGCGTGCCGCGCGGTGGTGGCGACGCGACTGCACGCGCCGGAGCGCGCCGACGCGCTCCTGCGCCGGCTGCGCGTCCGGGCCATGGCCGGCGACCTGCTCGACGAGCGCGCGACGATCGCCGGGGCCGCGCGGGAGGCCGGCGTGGACCCCGACCTCCTCGAGCGGTGGGAGGGGGCGCCGGAGACCGAGGCCGCGCTGCGCGAGGACATGCACGCCGCGCGCCACCCCGTGCCCGCCGCGCTCGCCCTGGACCACAAGCTCGCGGGCTGGGAGGGCGGGCGGCGCTACACCTGCCCGAGCTGGGTGATGACGAGCGACGGGACCTCGGAGGTCGCCCCCGGCTTTCAGCCCCTGGAGAGCTACGAGGTCCTCGTGGCCAACCTGGCCCCCGAGCTCGAGCGCCGCGCCGACCCCGAGTCGGTCGAGGAGGTCCTGGCCTGGGCGGGCGAGCCCCTGGCGACCGCCGAGGTCGCGCTGCTGTGCGGCCTGGGCCCCGAGAAGGCCCGCGAGCGGCTCGCCGCGGTGGCCGACGAGCGGCGCGTGGGCCCCGAGGGCTTCTGGACGCTGCCCGCCCGTCCCGGCCAGGGTGCCTGATCTCGCCGCACGCAGGCTCGAGCGGCTTGGGCAGGAAGTAGTCTCAGGCGTATGCGGCAGCGTTGGAACCCCCTCACCCGGCTGCGGCCGCGGATCGCCCTGCTCGTCGTGGCCAGCGTGGCCACGCTCGCCCTCGTCGTCGCCAAGTACTCGAGCGACCGGCTCGCCCAGGCCTACCGCGAGGCCGGGCAGACGCAGCTGCGCGGGATCGCCGCGACGATGGACGACGGGTTCCGGATGAGCGACCTCGGCAACCCGGACCGCCTCCAGGCCCGGATCGCGCGCCTGAAGGCGAAGCTCCCGACGCTGCACAAGATCTCCGTCTCCTGGCACGACCAGGCCGGCGCGACGCGCCTGCTGCAGGCCGGGCACGAGCACGACCCGGACGGCGCGAAGCGCGACGTCACCAGCGGGCGGGTGCTCAACGAGGCGCCGGGGGCCAACCGCGCGCCGATCGACGAGGGCCGGTGGGGCTACCAGGAGGTCCACGCAGCCGACGGCGCCCACTACGCCGAGCTGAACTACCCCGTCGAGCGCTTCGAGGACGGCCGGACGGTTGCCGCGTTCGAGCTGCACTACGACCTCGCGGCGGCGGACGCCGCCCTGGCCGCCGACCAGCGGCGGGTGCTGGGCGGCGCGGCGCTGGCCGCGCTCGTCCTCGGGCTGCTCACCGCCCTGCTGCTCGGGCGGACGATCGTGCGCCCCATCGAGCGCCTGCGCGCGGCCACGCAGCGCATCCGCTCGGGAGACCAGGGGGTGCGGCTCGGCTGGGCGCGGCGCGACGAGATCGGCGCGCTGGCCCGCGACTTCGACCGCATGGCCGACGACCTCCAGGAGGTGCGCCAGGACGCGCTCACCGGCCTGCTCAACGAGCGGGCGTTCCGCGAGCGGCTCGCCGAGGAGCTGCGGCGGGCCCAGCGCGAGGGCTACCCGCTCAGCGTCGTCGCCCTCGACGTCGGGCACCTCGGCCGGCTCACAGACCGCTGGGGGCCCGCGACGGGCGACGAGGCGCTGCGGCAGATCGCCGAGGTCGTGCGCGGGAACCTGCGCGCGAGCGACATCTGCAGCCGGGTGGCCGAGGACGAGCTGCGCGTCGCGCTCGTCCGCGCGACGCGCGAGGACGCGGAGCGCATCGCCGAGCGCGTGCGCCACCGGGTGGCGAGCCTGCGCGTCGGCCCCTCGCGGGAGGAGCTGCACGTCACCACGACCGTCTCGGAGCTCATCCGCACCGACGCCGACCGCGCCGAGCGGCTGGCCACGCCGCAGCCCGTCGGCGGCTGACCCCCGTCAGCCCGCCGCGACGACCTCGTCGAGCAGCTCGCGCAGCTCGCGGGCGTCCTCGGCCACGCCGTCGGCCCCGCGCAGGGCGGACGCGGGGTAGCCGCCCGTCGCCACCGCGAGGCAGCGCACCCCGTCGGCGCGCGCGCAGGCGATGTCGCGCGGGGTGTCGCCGATGACCACGGTGCGCTCGCGCGGGTAGGGCCGCGTCTCGCTGCCCGCCCGGGCCCGGGCGATGGCGGGCAGCTCCGAGCGGTCCTCGTGGTCCGAGCCGAAGCCGCCCTGCCCCCGCGGGAAGCACTCCCCCAGCCCCGCGCGGGAGAGCTTCATGCGGGCGATGGGCTCGAGGTTGCCCGTGACGAGCGCGAGGCGCACGCCCTCGTGCGCCGAGAGGTCGGTGACGAGCCGTTCCATGCCCGGCGCCACCCGGTCGCTGAGGTCGGGCGGGCACAGGCGGGCGTAGGCCTCGACCGCGGCGGCACGCAGCTCGCGCATGCCCGCGTCGATGCGCGCGGCACCCACCCCGGCCTCGAGCAGCATCTCGCGGGCGATCTCCGGGTCCGTGCGCCCCGCCGTCTCCACCCCCGGCGCTTCGGTCACCCCGTAGACGAGCCGCACGGCCTCGCGCAGCGCCTCGCCGTGGGCGGCCGCCGCCCGCAGGAGCAGGGTGCCGTCGATGTCAAAGAGCAGGAGCATGGCGACGGCGGCGCCTAGCGCAGGAAGGCCGTCTCCGCGGTCAGGGACTGGGCGAAGGCGGCGATGAGCCGCGCGCAGGCGTCGACGTCGGCGAGCTCGACGGTCTCCACCGGCGAGTGCATGTAGCGCAGGGCGATGGACACGACGCCCGTGGGCACGCCGGTGCGGCTGAAGTGCACCGCGTCGGCGTCCGTGCCCGTGCGCCCCGCCGAGGCCTGCACGCTGAAGGGGATCCCCTCCCGCTCGGCGGCGTCGTGCAGGAGCTCGAAGACCAGGGGGTGGATGGTCGAGCCGCGCTCGATGACGGCGCCGCCCCCCAGCCCGTGCTCGCCGAGCTCCGTGGCGTCGATGCCCGGCGCATCCGTGGCGTGGGTCACGTCGACGACGATGGCCACCTCGGGGTCGAGGCCGAAGGCCGACGTGCGCGCGCCGGCGAACGTGATCTCCTCCTGCACGACCCCGACGGCGGCCACGCGACCGGGCGCGCCGCCGGCCTCGGCGACGAGGCGGGCGGCCTCGAGCGCGATGAACGCCCCGAGGCGGTTGTCCATGGCCCGCGACGCGGCCCGCCCGCCGCGCAGGGCGACGGGGTCGCCGGCGATGACCGCGACGTCGCCAACGCGCACGAGCCCGCGCGCCTCCTCGGCGTCCTTCGCGCCCACGTCGAGGTGCAGCTCGCGCAGCTCGGGCACCTTCTTTCGCTCCTCGTCGCGCAGGAGGTGGATCGGCTTCTTGCCCACCACGCCGGGCAGCGGCCCCTCGCGGGTGAGCACCTCGACCCGCTGGCCCTGGAGGATCTGGGGGTCCCAGCCGCCCACGCCGGCGACGTGCAGAAAGCCCTCCCCGTCGATGTGGGTGACGATGAGGCCGATCTCGTCGATGTGGCCGATCACCGCGAGCTCGGGCGCGCCCTCGACGAGCCCGGGCACCCGGGCGACGACGGAGCCCATGACGTCCTGGGTGACGTCCTCCGAGAAGCGGCGGCCGAGGTCGGCGAAGACCGCGGCGGGCGCGCGCTCGTAGCCCGAGGGGCCGGCGGCGGTGAGCAGGCGGCGCAGGGAGTCCGGGATCGACACGCGTCCTAGCCCTGCCCGCCGCGCAGCTCGCGAAGCACGTAGGGCAGGATCCCGCCGTGCCGGAAGTACTCTGCCTCCTTCGGCGTGTCGATCCGCACCCGGGCCGAGAAGCGCTTGTCGTCGGCCTGCACGGTCACCTCGCGCGGCGGTCGCTCGCCCCGGTTGAGCGGCTCGGCCAGGCCCTCGATCGTGAACGTCTCCTCCCCCGTGAGTCCGAGCTCGCCGGCCGGCGCGGGCAGCTGCAGGGGCAGCACGCCCATGCCCACGAGGTTCGAGCGGTGGATGCGCTCGAAGCTCTCGGCGAGCACCGCGCGCACCCCGAGCAGGCGGGTGCCCTTCGCCGCCCAGTCGCGCGACGAGCCCGAGCCGTAGTCCTTGCCGCCGAGCACGACGAGGGGCACGCCCTCCTGCGCGTAGCGCATCGCGGCCTCGTAGATCGTCGTCTGCTCCCCCTCGGGGAGGTGCCGGGTCACGCCGCCCTGCGTCCCCGGCGCGAGCTCGTTGCGCAGGCGGGTGTTGGCGAACGTGCCCCGCACCATGACCTCGTGGTTGCCCCGGCGTGCGCCGTAGGAGTTGAAGTCGCGCTTGGTCACTCCGTGCTCCACGAGGTAGCGCCCGGCCGGGCTGTCCTCCCGGATCGACCCCGCGGGCGAGATGTGATCCGTGGTCACGGAGTCGCCCAGCTTCGCGAGCACCCGCGCGCCGCGGATGTCCTGCACGGGCTCGGGCTCGACGGGCATGCCCTCGAAGTAGGGCGGGCGGCGCGCGTAGGTCGACGCCTCGTCCCAGGCGAAGCGGTCGCCCGTGGGCACCTCGAGCGCGTTCCAGCGCTCGTCGCCCTCGAACACCTCGGCGTAGCTCGCGCGGAACATGTCCGAGTGCACGGCGGCCTCGATCGTGGCCGCCACCTCCTGGCTGTCGGGCCAGATGTCGCGCAGGAAGACGTCGCGGCCCTCGCGGTCCTGGCCCAGGGGCTCCGTGTAGGGGTCCCAGTCCATCGTCCCGGCGATGGCGTAGGCCACGCACAGCGGCGGCGAGGCGAGGTAGTTCATCTTCACGTCGGGATTGATCCGGCCCTCGAAGTTGCGGTTGCCCGACAGGACGGCGACGACGGCGAGGTCGTGCTCGTTGACGGCCTGGGAGATCTCGTCGGGCAGCGGGCCCGAGTTGCCGATGCAGGTCGTGCAGCCGT
>JALYMR010000046.1 GCA_030773615.1 Actinomycetota bacterium | reverse complement strand
GGCCCGCAGCGCGCCCGCCGCGCGGGCCGCCGCGTCCTCGAGCTGCCCGAAGGTCAGGGTGCCGCCCGAGGCGCGCACCGCGAGGTTCTCGGGGCGGCGCGCGGCGGCGCGCTCGAGCCAGGGCTTGACCTCCATGCCGCGACTAGTGTGCCCGCCGTGCAGTGGACCCCGGAGGGCGACTGGCAGGACATCCGCTACGACCTCAGCGGCGACGGGATCGCCAAGATCACCATCGATCGCCCCGAGGTCCGCAACGCGTTCCGCCCCCAGACCCTCGCCGAGCTCTCCCAGGCCTTCGACCTCGCCCGGGACGACCCCTCGGTCGGCGTGATCGTCCTCACCGGCGCGGGGCCGGACGCCTTCTGCTCGGGCGGCGACCAGCGCGTGCGCGGCGACGACGGCTACCTCGGCGACGACGCCGTCGCCCAGAAGGGCATCGGGCGCCTCAACGTCCTCGACCTGCAGATCCAGATCCGGCGCACGCCGAAGCCCGTGGTGGCGATGGTCGCGGGCTACGCCATCGGCGGCGGCCACGTCCTGCACGTCGTCTGCGACCTCACCATCGCGGCCGACAACGCCCGCTTCGGGCAGACCGGCCCGCGGGTCGGGTCGTTCGACGGCGGCTACGGCTCGGGGCTGCTCGCCCGGCAGATTGGCCAGAAGCGCGCGCGGGAGATCTGGTTCCTGTGCCGCCAGTACGACGCGCAGACCGCGCTCGACTGGGGCCTGGTCAACGCCGTCGTGCCCCTCGAGCGCCTCGAGGAGGAGACGGTCGCCTGGTGTCGGCGAATGCTCGAGCTCTCCCCGCTGGCGCTGCGGCTGCTCAAGGCCTCGCTCAACGCGGCGGACGACGGCCTCGCCGGCATCCAGCAGCTCGCCGGCGACGCCACGCTGCTCTTCTACATGAGCGAGGAGGCCCAGGAGGGCCGCGACGCCTACGTGCAGAAGCGCCCGCCCGACTTCGGGCGGTTCCCCAAGCGGCCCTAGCCCGCCCCGGCGAGGGGGCCCGCGAGGGCTGCTCGTGCTTGCTCAGGCTCTCACCGGGCGGCGGCAGGGGCCGCCTGCCCGGCGAGCGACCGGTGGCCCTCCTCCACCTCGGTCTCCGCCAGCTCGAGCGTGGTGCGGTAGAGGGCGAACCTGACGTGGCGGTTGACCGCGTAGATGGCCCGGGGGACGCACAGGAAGACCCCCAGGGCCTCCTCGTAGACGTAGCGGTCGAGGCGGATGGCGAGCTCGCGCACCTTCGCGGCGTCGATCTCCCGCGCAAGCTCGCCGAACACCGAGTCGAAGCCGGGGATCTCGGGTCCGGCGCGAACCGCGCCGTCCCTGCCGCAGAACTCGCGGTGCACAGCCGCCGGCCGCTGGCACCTCCGAGCTCAGGTCGCCCCACACGTGCAGGAACACGTCCCACGGTGGCGCGAGCTTCTTCTCGATGAGCTGCGTGACGCCCGCGGGCAGGTCGGCTGGGGCGATGAGGATCACCTCGACCCCGAGGCCCAGCCCGCTCTCCAGCTCGTCGGCGACGATCCGCGCGACGCGCTCCATGGCCTCGGTGGCGGCCAGGCGCAGCGGACGGTCGTCGGGCCAGCCGCTCTCGCGCAGCAGCGCCTGCGCGCGGCCCGGGTCGTGCGCGTAGGGCTCCTGCGCCGGGGGGTAGCTCGCGATCCAGTCCGGCGTCATCCCCGCCAGCGGGCTCGCGTGCCCGGCGAAGCCGTCCTGCACGAGCCGCGTGCGGTCCACCGCGAGGTTGAGCGCCTGGCGGGCCCGGGCGTCGTCGAGCGGGACGTCGCGGGGCCAGCGGTTGATGATGCCCACCAGCACCCGGTTGGCCTCGTGGACGACGAGCCGCGCGTGCTCGGACTCCTCCACGCTCCCGGCATCGGTCGGGTCGACTTCGGAGACCACGTCGAGCTCGCCGGCGAGGACCCGCTCGAGCGCCTGATCGGGGGTGATGTCGTTGACGAACACGACCCGCTCGAGCCGCGGCCCCCGCTCGCGGTTCCAGTGCTGCCGATTGGCCTCGAGGACGACGCGCGGGGAGCGCTCCTCAGCGAGGACGACCGACGCCGTGGTGAACGGCTGAGCGCCCATCACCGCGAGCTTCGTCTCCAGGGACGAGGCGCCCTCGACGAGGGTGAACGGACCGGTGCCCCCACGGGCCCGGCGCGTCGATCACTCACCAGTGGCCCTCGCCGCTTCCCGACTTCGTGTAGCCGAAGCCCCACTTGTGCCAGAAGTCGTCGCTGGCGATGTGGAAGCCGCGCATCTTGCCCACCGCCAGCCCGTCGGGTTCGGGGAAGCGGAAGCGGACGGTGTGCTCGTCGAGCACCTCGCAGGCGGTGTCCGGGTGGAAGTTCAGCCACGTCCCCGGCGGATGCGGGGCCGCCCAGCTCTGGACCTCGTCGAAGTTGCGGCGGATGCTGTGCGCGGTGCACGGGGTGCCGTCCTGGAAGCGGACGTCGCGGCGGATGCGCAGCTCGAGCGTCGTGTCGTCGAGCCAGTTCGCCTCCTCGGCCAGCGCGGGGACGATGGCGCCCTCCTCGTCGACCCGAATCGGCTCCTCCATCGTGTTCCAGGTGATGAAGAGCCAGTTGAGCGGATGCGGGTCGAACACGAGGATCTCGCCGCGCGGCTCGTGACGGCACTGTCGGTGGTCGCCATCTCCGCTCTCCCTCTCGCCTCGGTGCCCCCTCTACCGCGCCCGCGGCGCTGCGGAGCGACGAATGGCGCGCCCCACTCGGGCGCCCGGTCCGATCTCGTCGCGGCCTAGAATCCGCGCCGTGCCTGGCCGCTCGAGTCCCGCCAGAGCCCGCTAGCGCCGCCCGGTGCACCTCTGGCTCATGGCGGCGCGGGTGCGGACGCTGCCCGCCGCCGTCGCCCCCGTGCTCGTCGGCACCGCCCTGGCGGTCACCCAGGGGGTGTTCCGCCCCGGCGCCTTCCTCGCCGCGCTGTGCGGGGCGATCCTCATCCAGGTCGGCACCAACCTCTCGAACGACTACTCCGACGCGCGCCGCGGCGCGGACACGGAGGACCGCCTGGGTCCCGTGCGGGTCACCGCGGGCGGCCTCGTCCCCCCGCGCACCGTGCTGTTCGCCGCCGGGCTCACCTTCGCCGCCGCGGTGCTCTGCGGTCTGTACCTCGTCGCCGTCGCGGGCTGGGAGCTCCTCGTGCTCGGGGTGCTCTCCATCCTCGCCGGGGTGCTCTACACGGGCGGACCCCGCCCCTACGGCTACGAGGGCCTCGGCGAGGTGTTCGTCTTCCTCTTCTTCGGCCTCGTCGCCGTCGCGGGCTCGACCTTCGCCCAGCTCGAGCGCTGGCCCTGGGAGGCGCTGGCCTTCGCGGTGCCCGTCGGGCTGCTGGCCACCGCCATCCTCGTGGTCAACAACGTCCGCGACCTCGACGGCGACCGGCGGGCGGGCAAGCGGACCCTCGCCGTCAGGCTCGGGAGGGCGCGGGCCCGCGCCCTCTACGCCGCGCTCGTCCTCGGCGCCTTCGCCGCGCTCGCCCCCATGGCCGTCCTCTTCTCCCCCTGGGTCCTCCTGCCCCTGCTCGGGCTCCCGCTCGCGGTGCGCCTCGTGGCCACGGTGCGCGAGCACGTCGACGGCCCCACCCTCAACGCGGCGCTCGCGCGCACCGGGCTGCTGCAGCTCGGCTTCTGCCTGGCGCTCGCGGCGGGGATCCTGCTCGCGTAGGCCGCGATGCGCGTCGAGCTCAGCGAGCGGACCCTCACCCTGCGCGCGCCCCTGCGCACCGCGTTCGGCACGCTGCGCGAGCGAGCGGTCGTCGAGCTCGTGCTCACCGGAGCCGACGGGGTGGCGGGCCGGGGCGAGGCCGCGCCGCTCGAGCCCTACGACGGCGTGACGCTCGACGACGTGCGCGCGGCGCTCGAGGGCTACCGGGCGGTGCTCGCCGGTGCCGACGCCGACGACGCGCCCGGCGGGGAGCTGCTGGCGGCCTGCGCCGCCCGGGCCGACCTGCCCCAGGCGCTCAGCGCGGTCGACCTCGCGCTGTGGGACCGGGCCGGGCGGCGGGAGGGCGTCCCGGTCGCCGCGCTGCTGGCCGGCGCCCCCGCGGACAGGGTGGCGG
>JALYMR010000045.1 GCA_030773615.1 Actinomycetota bacterium | reverse complement strand
GAAGCAGCAGTTCAGCCCCCGCCGCTTCCTCCTGAGTGGCCAGGGATGGCCCTACCTGCTCGTTCCCTTCATCCCGCTGGCGATCCTGCTCGAGTTCGTCCTGCACGCGGCCCCGACCATCATCTTCATCTGCGCCGCGCTCGGCGTCATCCCCACCGCGGCGCTCATGGGCCGCGCGACGGAGGAGCTCGCGAACCGCTCGGGCCCGGCCGTCGGCGGCCTGCTCAACGTCACCTTCGGCAACGCGCCCGAGCTCATCATCGCCCTCTTCGCACTCGCCGCCGGTCTGCACGAGGTCGTGAAGGCGTCGCTCATCGGCTCCATCCTCGGCAACATCCTGCTCGTCATGGGCATTTCCATGCTCGCGGGCGGGGCGCGGCGCAACGTCCAGGTCTTCAACTCCACGGCGGCGTCCGCCCAGGCGTCGATGCTGCTGCTCGCCGCGGTCGCGCTCGTCATGCCCACGATGTTCCAGCTCGTGGGGGGCGGTGGGCTGCCCCAGGTGGGCGAGAACCGCCGGGAGTTCTCGGGCGAGCTCGAGCGGATGTCGTTCGCGGTGGCCGTCGTGCTCCTGCTCTCCTACGCGGGCGGCATCCTCTTCACCCTGCGGTCGCACCTGCACCTCTTCAACCACGAGGAGCACGAGGAGGAGGTCGGCCACACCTGGTCCGTCCGCACCTCGATGCTCACTCTGGCCGGCGCGGGCATCGCGGTCGGCCTCATGTCCGAGATCCTCGTGGGCTCCATCGAGGCCGCCTCGGAGGGGATCGGCATCAGCGAGTTCTTCATCGGCCTGATCGTCGTGGCCATCGTGGGCAACGCCGCCGAGCACTGGGTGGCGGTGTACTTCGCCATCAGGGATCGCATGGGCCTGTCCGTGAACATCGCCGTGGGCTCGAGCGCGCAGATCGCCCTGTTCGTGGCGCCCGTGCTCGTCATCGCGTCGTTCGTGCTCGGCCCGGGCCCAATGCCCCTCGTGTTCAGCGGCTACGAGCTCGGCGCCGTGGTGCTCGCCCTGCTCATCGCGAACCTCGTCATCGCCGACGGCGAGTCGACCTGGTTCGAGGGGCTGCAGCTCCTGGCCGTCTACGCGGTGCTCGGGATCGTCTTCTTCTTCGCGTGAGCGCCGCGTGAGCGGGTAGGCACGGCGCGTACAGACCACCGATCGAGGAGGACTTCGATGGCGAGCGAGGAGACCGGGAACGTCACCGGCACCGCCGATAAGGACTACAACCTCATCTGGTTCACCGAGCAGTGCCTGAACAACGCGCTGCGGCTCGAGCAGTACGCGCAGGACGCCGAGCGCGCGAACGACAACGAGCTCGCGGAGCTCTTCCGCAAGGCGCAGAGTGAGAGCCGCAAGGGCGGCGACCAGGGCAAGCAGATGCTGTCGCAGCGCCTCTCGGGCTGACCAGAGGACGAGAGCGGAGCGCCTCGGGGTCGACGTCGACCCCGAGCACCCCGCGGCGGCGGCTCAGCCGCCGCCCATGGGGATGGTGAGGATGACCTCCTCCGCGTCCGGCGGCAGCTCGGTGACCGGGGTGTTCTCCCCGCCGCGCACCGCGAGGTAGCCCGCGTCGATCTCCTCGCGGAGCTTCTGCTGAGCGGCCTCCACCGAGGACTGGTCCTCAGGGGACCATTCGGCCAGCGTCTCGTACTCGTCCAGGGTCCTGCGCATGAGCTTTCCCATGCGCCGGGCGTACCCCGGCCCCTTCTGGGCGACGCGCCAGGGCGATCGGTGCCTGAGCCCCTCGCCCTCGCTGCCGGCGGGGTCATCGTGCTGGGCGCCGCGTTCCTCGCTGCTGCTGCTCGTCGGCTTCCCCCTGCCCTTCGTGGTCACGGCGAACCTGGCGCTCGCCCTCGTCACCCGGGTCCCCGTGGCCATCCGCCTGGGCCGCGACCTCGCGCCGGGTCGCCTCGCCGGCCTCGTGGGGGGCAGCGTGCCCGGGCTGTGGCTGGGGGCCGTCGTCCTCACCGCGGTGGCCGAGGCGACCATCCGCGCGGCCGCGGGCCTCGTGAC
>JALYMR010000044.1 GCA_030773615.1 Actinomycetota bacterium | reverse complement strand
GGCCTCGTGCGGCTGCGCTGGACGGCCTCGACCTCGTCCGACGTCGCCTTCTACCGCGTCTACCGCGACGGCACGACCGCCCGCGACCGCTACGCGACCACCGCCGCGGGGGACACGGGCTACGTCGACCGCGAGGGTCGCGGCGAGCGGCACCGCTACTGGGTCGTCGCCGTCGACGACCAGCTCGCGGAGTCGGCCCGGGTCGGGCCGGTCGACGTCGGGAGCGCCCCGTGACCCGCCGCGGGCGGCTGCGCCGGCGCCTGGGCGGCGAGGAGGGGTTCACGCTGCTCGAGCTGCTCGTGAGCTCGTCGCTCATGCTCGTGATCCTCTCGGCGACGCTGCTCACGTTCACGAACCTCGAGGTGCGCAACCGCGAGGCGAACGACCGCGCGGAGGCGCAGGACGCCGTGCGCCGCGAGAGCGATCGGCTCGCCCGGGCGCTGCGCAACCTCGCCGGACCGACCGACGTCGACGAGGCGGCGGCCGTGACCCAGGCCGCCGGGCTCGACGTGGCGACCCCGTTCGACCTCGTGTTCCGCACGGTCGACCCGCAGGGCCCCAACGCGGGCGACAACGCGTTCAACGTGCGCCGGGTGCGCTGGTGCCTGGACGACGACGCCGCGAACGCGAAGGTCCACGAGCAGGTCCAGGTCTGGACCTCGAAGCTGACCCCGCCCCTGCCGAGCAGGGAGCGCTGCCCGGACCCCGCCTGGCCGGCGGCGGGCACGCGCGTCGTCGCCGAGCACCTCACGAACCGGGCCACGAGCCCCGAGCGCCCCGCGTTCCGCTTCAACGGCGCCACGCCCGCCGACATCAACCACGTGCGCACGGACCTCTTCGTCGACCCGAACGGGGCCGAGCGCGCGCCCGCCGAGGCGGGGCTGCGCAGCGGTGTCGCCCTTCGCAACCACAACGCGCGGCCCCGCGCGGACTTCGTCGCCGCGCGCTCGGCCGGCGGCCAGCTCCTGCTCAACGGCTCGCTGTCCACGGACCCCGAGGGCGATCCGCTGAAGTTCTCGTGGGAGGACGGGGGCATCAAGCTCGGCTGCGAGGGCGTCGTCGCCGTCTGCACCCCGAATGGGTCGGGCGCCCGCCAGATCACGCTCGTCGTGCAGGACGGCGCCGGGCTCGTCGGGAGCGTCACCAAGACGGTGGCCGACACGGCGACGACCGGGGGGGTCGACGGATGATCCGCCGCCTGCGCCGCGAGGAGGGCTGGGCCCTCGTGACCTCCGTGGTGGTCACGAGCCTCATGCTCGGCGTCGTCCTGTCGACCTTCACGCTCGTGGACGCCCAGCAGCGCGAGTCGGTGACCGAGCGCCGGCGCGAGACGAGCTTCAACGTCACGGAGACGGGGCTCAACGCGCAGGTGTTCCCCCTCGGCGGCGGGGGCTGGCCGGGCCGGGCGGAGGGGACGCTCGCGGCCTGCGCTCCCGGCAGCTCGGCCGCGCACTGCCCCTCGGACGCCGCGCTGCGCGGCATGCACGCAAACCAGGACACGGGCGAGGCGCCCGCCTGGCGCACGGAGGTGCGGGACAACTGGCAGAGGGCAGAGCGCTTCTACTCCGACGCGGGGACCGCCGGGGCGCCGGGGTGGGACGCGAACGACGACGACAAGGTCTGGGTGCGCAGCACGGCCACGGTCGGCGGGAGGACGCGGGCGATCGTCGCGCTCGTCGAGCTCGAGCTGCGCGGCCTGTTCATCCCGCGCATGGCGCTCCTGGCCGGCTCGCTGAACCTCACGAACATGGGCAACCACGGCCGCAACGTGCTCATCGACGGCATGGGCGGCGACGCCCTCGGCGCTCCCGTCGCCGTGCGCTGCGACCCCCTGGCCAGCCCGGGCAGCGCGTGCCTCGGCCACCCGACGAACGGGGGCAGCGTGGAGGACATGCTGCGGGGCAAGTTCGCCGAGCAGGTCTCCGGGCCCAAGCCGCTGTGGGGCTCGCAGGTCCCGCAGGGCCGCGTCATCTCCGACGCCGACCTCAAGGCCCTGAGGGCCACCGCGGAGTCCAGCGGCACGCACTTCGGGACCTGCCCCTCGACGCTGCCCAGCGCGAAGGTGGTCTACGTCGACAGCTGCGACGCGAAGTACACGGGCAACGTCACCGTGAACACGGAGGCCGAGCCGGGGACGCTCATCATCGAGCGGGGCACGATCGAGCTGGGGGGCAACTTCACCTTCAACGGGCTCGTGTACCACGCGAACCTCGGCGGGGTCAGCGGGCCGGTCGTGAAGTTCGCCGGCGGCGGCACGGTCGTGGGCGGCGTGATCATCGAGGGCGGCGGCACCGTCGACGTGGGCTCCTCGAAGAACATCATCCGGGTCAACGGCCGCGCGTTCGATGTCCGCGTGAACGCGAACGCGGTGGCCATCCGCAACAACTGGCGGGAGATCCCGACGCGATGATCGCCGCCGCGTCCTGCGCCGCGCTGCTCGGACTGCTCGTGGGCTCGTTCCTCAACGTCGTCGCCCACCGCCTGCCGCGCCGGCTGTCCCTCGTGCACCCGGGCTCCGCCTGCCCGGGGTGCGCCAGCCCCCTGCGCCCCCTCGACAACGTGCCCGTCCTCTCCTGGGTCGCGCTGCGGGGGCGCTGCCGGGACTGCGCCACGCGGATCAGCGCCCGCTACCCCCTGGTGGAGGCGGGGACAGCCGCCCTCATGGCGCTCGTCGTGGCGGTCCACTGGGGCGACCCCGCCCGGCTGGCCCTCGGCCTGGTGCTCGTGGCCTTCCTCGTGCCCATGGCCCTGATCGACCTCGACCACCGGATCATCCCCAACCGGCTCACGGGCCCCGCCGCCGTGCTCGCCGTCCTCGTCGGACTCGCCCTGGACCCCGCCGGCGCGCCCGAGCGGCTGGTCGCGGGCGCCGGTGCGTTCGCGCTGTTCCTGCTCGCGGCGCTCGCCCGCCCGGGCGGGATGGGGATGGGCGACGTGAAGCTCGCGGGTGTGCTCGGCCTCTTCCTCGGGCGCACCGTGCTCCCGGCCCTGGCGGTCGCCCTGCTCGCGGGCGTGCTCGTCGGCGTCGCCGTGCTCGCCCGCCAGGGCGCGGTCGGGCGCACGACGGCGGTGCCCTTCGGGCCCGCGCTCGCCCTCGGGGGCGTCGTCGCCCTCCTCGCGGGCGAGCCGCTCGTCGAGGCCTACCTCGGCGCCCTGGGCTAAGCCGCGCCGCGGCGCGGCCGATAACCCGGGGACCAGATGCTCCGTCGCCCCCGCACCCGCACCCTCGTCGGGCTCGACATCGAGCCGGGCTCCCTCGCCGCCGCCCAGGTCGTCACCGCCGGCGGGCTGCGGGTGGCTCGGGGGGCGACCGCGCCGCTCGAGCCCCACGTCGTGCGCGATGGCGAGGTGGCCGACGTGGAGGGCCTCGCCGAGGCGCTGCGCGGGCTGTGGCGCGAGCACAAGGGCCTCGGTAAGCGGGTGCGCCTCGGCGTGGCCAACGCGCGCATCGTCGTGCGCGCGCTGGACGCCCCGCCGCTCGAGGACGAGCGCGAGCTCGCCGCCGCCGTGCGTTTCCAGGCCCAGGACGAGCTGCCCATGCCGCTCGACGCCGCCGTGCTCGACTTCCAGCCCCTCGGCCTCGTGGAGACCCCGAACGGGCCCCGGCGCCGCGTCATGCTCGTCGCCGCGCGCCGGGAGATGGTCGAGCGCTTCCTCACCGCCGCCCGGGAGGCGGGGCTGCGGCCGGAGGGCATCGACCTGTCCGCCTTCGCCCTCGCCCGCGCGCTGCACGAGCGGGGGACGGGGCCGGCCCTGCTGCTCACCGTCGGCGGCCTGACGAACCTCGCGATCGTCGACGACGACGGCGCCTGCCTGTTCACCCGCGTGGCCGGCGGCGGCCTCGAGGCCCTCGCCGCCGAGCTCGCCGCCCGGCAGGCCGTCACCCTCGAGGAGGCGCGCGCGGCGCTGCCCCGCGCCGCCGCGGCCGCCGTGCGCACGGC
>JALYMR010000043.1 GCA_030773615.1 Actinomycetota bacterium | reverse complement strand
GCGCGACGGCGTCGCGCACGTCCAGGCGGGGGGCGGCACGGTGGCCGACAGCCGCCCCGCCGACGAGTTCCGCGAGTCGGAGGCCAAGGCCCGCGCCGTCCTGCGTGCCGTCGAGGTCGCCGTGGGGCAGCCCGAGTGGCCCTAGCGTGATGCGAACGCCGCCATGAGGGTCCTCGTCATCGACAACTACGACTCGTTCACCTACAACCTCGTGCAGCTGCTGGGGGAGCTCGGCGCGCGGCCCGAGGTCGTGCGCAACGACCGCGCGACGGTCGACGACCTCCTCGCCCGGCGGCCCGACCGGGTCGTCGTCTCGCCCGGCCCGTGCACCCCGAACGAGGCCGGCGTCTCGCTCGAGGTCGTGCGCCGGGCGCCCGAGGCGGGCATCCCCGTGCTCGGGGTCTGCCTGGGGCACCAGTCCCTCGCGCAGGCCTTCGGGGGCCGGGTCGTGCGCCACGCGCCCGTGCACGGCAAGGCGACGGAGGTCGAGCACGACGGCCGCACCGTCTTCGCCGGGCTGCCGCCCCGGCTGCGCGTCGGGCGCTACCACTCCCTCGTGGTCGAGGAGAGCACGCTGCCCTCCGAGCTCGAGGTCTCGGCCCGCGGCGCGGACGTCATCATGGCCCTGCGCCACCGCGCGCTGCCCGCGGAGGGCGTGCAGTTCCACCCGGAGTCCGTGCTCACCGAGGCGGGACGCGAGCTGCTGGGCAACTTCCTGCACGGTGGCTGACACCCTCACCCGGGCCATCGACGCGGTGGCCTCCGGGCGCGACCTCAGCGAGGACGAGGCGGCCGAGGTGCTCGGGATCATCATGGACGGCGCCGCGTCGGACGTGCAGGTCGCGGGGCTGCTCGTGGGCCTGCGGGCCAAGGGCGAGACGGCCGACGAGCTCGCCGGCCTGGCGCGGACGATGCGCGCCCTGGCCGAGCCCGTGCGCACGCGTCGCACGGAGCTCGTGGACACGGCGGGCACCGGGGGCGGGCGCCCGACGTTCAACGTCTCGACGACCGCAGCGCTCATCGCCGCCGGGGCGGGGTGCGCGGTGGCCAAGCACGGCAACCGGTCGGCCACCGGGCTGTCGGGCTCGGCCGACGTGCTCGAGGCGCTCGGGGTGCGCATCGACCTCGACGCGGCGGCGGTGGGGCGCTGCCTCGACGAGCTCGGCTTCGGGTTCATGTTCGCCCCCGCCCACCACCGGGCCATGCGGCACGTCGTCCCCGTGCGGCGCGCGCTCGCGGTGCGCACCGCGTTCAACCTGCTCGGGCCCCTCACGAACCCCGCCGGCGCGCAGCGCCAGGTCATCGGGGTCGCCGACCCCGCCTACCTCGACGCCGTGGCGGGAGCGCTCGCGCGGCTGGGCGCCCGGCGCGCGTTGGTCGTATCCTCGCTCGACGGCCTCGACGAGATGAGCATCGCCGCCGCCACCCGGGTCGTCGAGGTCACCGATGACCGCCTCGAGTCGTCGGTCCTCGTGCCCGAGGCCGTCGGCCTGCGCACCGTCGCCGACGCGGGCGCGACCGCGGGCGGCATGCCGGAGCGCAACGCCGCCACGACACGCGCGATCCTCGCCGGGGAGCCCGGGCCGGCGCGCGACCTCGCGCTGCTCAACGCGGGCGCGGCGGTCTACGCCGCCGGCGTCGCCGAGTCGCTCGCCGAGGGCGTCGAGCGGGCCCGCGCGGCGGTCGACGAGGGCGCGGCCGCCGCCACGCTCGAGCGCCTCGTCGCCCTGACGGGGGAGCTCGCCCCGTGAACGTCCTCGAGCGCATCGTCGAGCAGGCTCGCGAGGACGTGCGGCGCCGGCGCCGCGAGGTCCCGCTCGACGAGCTCGAGCGCGCGCTGCAGGGCCGCGAGGACCGGCCGTTCTCCGAGGCGCTCACCCTCCCCGGCGTCTCGCTCATCGCCGAGCACAAGCGCCGGTCGCCGTCAGCCGGGCCGATCCGCGAGGGCGCCAGGGTGGCCGACGTCGTCGCCGCCTACGAGCGCGGGGGCGCCGGGGCCCTGTCCGTGCTCACCGAGGAGGCGAACTTCGGCGGCTCGCTCGCCGACCTCCGCGAGGCCCGCGCCGCCTCGGCCCTCCCCGTCCTGCGCAAGGACTTCATCGTCGACGCCTACCAGGTCTACGAGTCGGCGGCGGCCGGCGCGGACGCCATCCTGCTCATCGTCGCCGCCGTCGACGTGGGGCTCCTCGCCGAGCTTCACCGCGAGGCGCAGGGGCTCGACCTCGACGTGCTCGTCGAGGTCCACGACGAGGAGGAGCTCGAGACCGCGCTCGAGGTCGTCGACGCCGACGTCATCGGCATCAACAACCGCGACCTCGGCGACTTCAGCGTGGACGTCTCGCGCACCTTCGAGCTGCTCAGCGAGGTGCCGGCCGGCAAGACGGTGGTGGCCGAGTCGGGCTTCCACACCCGCGAGCAGCTCGACGAGCTCGAGCGCGTCGGGGTCGACGGGGTGCTCGTCGGGGAGGCGCTCATGCGCGCGCAGGACGTGGAGGCCGCCTGCCGGGCGCTGACCGGGCTCGACGCGGAGGCGAACGAGTGGTGACCCAGCCGGACGTGAGGGTGAAGTTCTGCGGGATCACCTCGCTCGACGACGCCGAGCTGTGCGCCGAGGCGGGCGCCTGGGCCCTCGGGCTCATCTTCGTCCCCGAGTCGCCCCGGCACTGCGAGCTCGACGAGGCGGCGCGCATCGCCGCCGTCCTGCGCCGGCGCGTCGCGCTGGCCGGGGTGTTCCGCAACGCGCCGCTCGCGCGGGTGAGCCAGGTCGCCGAGGCGCTCGGCCTGGCGCTCGTCCAGCTGCACGGCGACGAGGGCGTCGGCTTCTGCGCCGAGGTCGCTCGCCGCACGGGCGCGAAGGTCATCAAGGCCGTCCGCGTGCGCGACCGCGGGGACGTCCAGGCCGTGCAGGCGTTCAGCCGCGTGGACTTCCACCTGCTCGACGGCGAGGGCGGCGAGCCCTTCGACTGGCGCCTGGCCGGGGCGCGGCGCAGCAGCGTCCCGCTCGTCGTGGCCGGCGGCCTGACCGCGGGCAACGTGGGCGACGCGATCGTCGCCACCCGTCCCTTCGCGGTCGACACGGCCAGCGGCACGGAGGCGCGGCCCGGGGTGAAGGACCCGGAGCTCGTCCGCGCCTTCGCCGAGGCGGTCGCCGCGTGTGACACCCTGGCGGCATGAGCACGCCCACGCGCACCGAGGCCGCCGTCGCCCACCGCTACGGCCCCTACGGCGGCCAGTACGTCCCCGAGACGCTCATGCCCGCCCTGGCCGAGCTCGAGGCGGCGTGGCTCGAGGCCCGCGCCGACCCCGGCTTCGAGGCCCGGCTCGCGGAGCTCCTGCGCGACTTCGTCGGCCGCCCGTCGCCCCTGTACCTCGCCGAGCGCCTCAGCGAGGCCGCCGGCCGCGAGGTCTGGCTCAAGCGCGAGGACCTCAACCACACCGGCTCGCACAAGATCAACAACGCGCTCGGCCAGGCCCTCCTCGCCCGGCGCATGGGCAAGCGGCGGGTCATCGCGGAGACGGGTGCGGGCCAGCACGGGGTGGCCTCGGCCACGGCCTGCGCCCTGCTCGGGCTGGAGTGCGTCGTCTTCATGGGCGCCGAGGACATCCGCCGCCAGCGGCCGAACGTGGAGCGCATGCACCTCCTCGGCGCCGAGGTCCGCTCCGTCGACGCGGGCGCCCAGACCCTCAAGGAGGCGGTCTCGGAGGCCATCCGCGACTGGGTGGCGAACGTGGGGGACACCCACTACATCATCGGCTCGGCCGTCGGGCCGGCGCCCTACCCGGCCATCGTCCGCGACCTGCAGCGCACGATCGGCGACGAGGCGCGCGCCCAGCTCCTCGAGCGGACGGGCCGACTGCCCGACCGGGTGCTCGCCTGCGTCGGCGGGGGCTCGAACGCGATCGGGACCTTCGCCGGGTTCGTCGACGACCTCGGCGTCGCCCTCCTCGGGGTGGAGGCAGCCGGAGAGGGCCTCGCCAGCGGCCGTCACGGGGCGCCGCTGACCGCGGGGGGGCGGGCGGGGGTCCTGCACGGCTCGCTGTCGGCGATCATGCAGGACGACGAGGGGCAGATCACCGAGGCGCACTCCGTCTCCGCGGGCCTCGACTATCCCGGCTCGGGACCCGAGCACGCCTGGCTGCGCGACTCGGGCCGCGCGCGTTACGTCGCGGTGACCGACGCGCAGGCGCTCACGGCGTTCCGCGCCGTCGCCCGCCTCGAGGGGATCATCCCGGCCCTGGAGACCGCGCACGCGCTGCACGTCGTGCTCGAGGAGGACGCGGGGGGCTCCGCGCTCGACCTCGTCTGCCTCTCCGGGCGCGGGGACAAGGACCTCGCCGAGGTCGTCGCCCGTGGCGACCGCTGAGCGCAGCGTGCCCGAGCGCCGGCGGTCACCCGGGGAGGGGCGCATCGCCGACGCCTTCGCCCGGCGGCCGGGGCGGACGGCGCTCATGCCCTACCTCATGGGCGGCTTCCCCGACCTCGAGAGCTCGCGCCGCATCGGCGAGGCCTACGCCGACGGCGGGGCGGACCTCGTGGAGCTCGGCGTCCCGTTCTCCGACCCGCTGGCCGACGGCCCCGTCATCCAGGCCGCGGGGGCGGCGGCGCTGCGCGCGGGCGCGACGGTGGACGGCGTGCTCGGCGTCGCCGAGGCGCTCGCCCCCCGGCTGCCGGTCGTGGTCATGTGCTACGCGAACCTCGTGCTCGCCCGCGGCCCCGAGCGCTTCGCCCGCGCCCTGGCCGACGCCGGCGCGAGCGGGCTGATCGTGCCCGACCTGCCGCTCGAGGAGGCGCCCGCGGTCGCCGACGCCTGCGAGGCCGCGGGCGTCGCCCCCGTGCCGCTCGTGGCCCCCACGAGCCCCGACGGGCGCCTGGAGCGCATCGGCGCGCGCGCCCGGGGCTTCCTCTACACCGTCTCGGTCACCGGCACGACCGGGGAGCGGCAGGACGGCGACTTCGCCGCGGTGGTGGCCCGGGCCCGCGCCCACACGGACGTCCCGGTCGCGCTGGGCTTCGGCATCTCGACGCCCGACCAGGCGCTGGCCGCCGCGCACGCGGGGGCGGACGGCGTCATCGTCGGCTCGCGGCTCGTGCGCGCGGCCGCGGAGGCGCCGGACCCCGCCGCCGCCGTCCGCTCGGCGGTCGCCGACCTCGCCGCCGCGCTGCGCGGGTAGAGTCCGGGCCGATGGGCCTCATCTACGTCACCACGATGGGCCTAGTCGTCTGGCTCGTCCTGTGGGCGATCGGGATCAGGGCGGTCGACGCGTTCCTCGTGACCTTCGGCATCATCATGCTCGGCGTCGCGGGGCGGATCCTCCTGCCCTACCTGCCGGGTCGCCAGGAGTCCTGAGGCCGCTCGCCCTCCTCCTCGCGCTCGTGCTCGCGGCGGCAGCCTTCGCGGGCTGCGGCGCTGACGCGGGCGGGGCGCAGCCCCCGGGCGCGCGCACGCTGACGGTCTACGCCAGCCTGCCCCTGAGCGGGCCCCACGGGCGCACGGGGCGCGACGTCCTCGACGCGATGAAGCTCGCGCTCGCCGAGGCGCAGGGGCGCGCGGGGCCGTTCAGGATGGAGCTTCTCGCCTTCGACGACGCGGACCCGGCGACGGGGGCGCCGGACGATGACCGGGTGCTCGGCAACGCGCGCGCCGCGGTGGCCGACCGCGACGCCGTCGCGCTGATCGGCGGGCTCAACTCGGGCGCCGTCGCCCTGGCCCTGCCCCTGCTCAACGAGGGCGGGCTGCTCCACGTGGCCCCCACCGCGGGCTACCCCGGGCTCACGCGTCGCGTCCCGGGGGGCCGGGGGGAGCCCGCCAGCTTCTACCCGTCGGGGCTGCGCACCTTCGGGCGCCTCGTGCCGCACGGCGGCGTGCAGGCCGCGGCGCAGGCTGGGTGGCTGGCCCGGCGCGGGGTGCGCCGGCTGCACGTGGCGCACGACGGGGGCCTCGCCGGCCGCACCCTGGCCGAGCTCGTCGCCCGCGCCGCGGCGGGCCGCGGGATCCGGATCGCGGCCGCCGAGCGCGCGGAGGCGGCG
>JALYMR010000042.1 GCA_030773615.1 Actinomycetota bacterium | reverse complement strand
GCCCAGCCCTCCGTGCCCCCCGCCGCGCCGAGGCGCAAGAGCTCGCCCCCGAGCGCGACGGCGACCGCCGCCGCCGCGCCGGCCAGGGCGGAGCCGCCGCTCAGCCGCCGGGCGAGCACGAGGGCGGCGACGAGGGCGAGCAGCGTGCCCGCGCGGGCCACGACGAGCCAGGCCTCCGGGGCGAGGTCGCCGAGGGGCGCGAGCAGCGCGCAGACCGCCACGGGCAGGGGCTTGAACGCCGGACCCTCGCGGGTGTCCAGCCCACCCCCGGCGACCTCCCGCCCCCAGAGCAGCCAGGCCTGCGCGTCGTAGCCCGGCGCGGAGGGGACGAGGAGGAGCGACAGCGCGGCCAGGACGACGCAGGCGGCGAGCGCGCGGACCACGCGGACGAAGGTAGGCACACTCCCCGGGGTGGACCTCGATCGACGTGAGCTGCTCGCGACCGCCGGTGCCCTCGCGCTCGGCGGGCTCGCCGGCGCCCGCCCGGCCCTGGCACTCCCGGGCGCCACGGCGCAGACGGCCCCGCATCGCGTGATCGACCTCGGGCTCGCCGCGACGCTCCGCCCGGGCTCGCCCCACGACCTCCGCGTGGGCGCCAACCGCGCGCTCCTGGCCGAGACGGGCACGGAGTGGGTCCGGCTGTGGGCGGACTGGCCGAGCCTCCAACCCGACCCCGCGCTGGCCCCCGACGACCCCGCGAGTCCCGGCCGGCCGTGGCTGCAGGCCCTCGACGAGCAGATCGAGCTCGCCTGCCGCGACGGCGTCGCGGTCCTCCTCGTGGCCCATCGCTTCCCGCTGTGGGCCACCGGCCTGGAGGCGCTCGCCCCCCTGCGCGACACGGACGCGGAGATCGGCTTCGCGCCGGCCGACCGGACGACCCGCGAGCGCTGGGAGCGCTACCTGGCCGGCGGCCGGGACCCCTCGCGCGCCCGTCCGAGCCGCCGGGCGCTCGAGGAGCGCGCGCCGCCCGAGGGCTGCGGGCCGGGCAGCGCCTGGGCGCGCTTCTTCGCCTTCCTGTACGCGCGCTACCACCTCGGCCAGCGCGCCTCGGGTCGCTTCGCGAGCGCGTTCGAGCTCGTGAACGAGCCCAACCTGCAGCTCTGGCCGCAGCGCGGGCCGTCGCCCACCGACGACCCCTTCGAGCCCGGCGAGCTCGTCGCCCACCGGGTCGTCGCCGGCATGCAGGTCAGCGCGCGGGCGATCGCCGCCGCCCACGGGCCCGCGACCCTCCTGCTCGCCCCCTCCGCGGCCGACACCGACCTCACCGGGCGCACGGCGACGCCGTTCGACGAGTTCGCCCTCGCCCTGCTCGACGAGCTCGACCGCCGCGGGCACCGGGCGCTCGCGACGGAGGGGTGGGCCCACCACAACTACCTCGACGTGGAGGAGCGCGGCGAGCGCAGGCTCCAGCGCCTGCGCGCGGTGCTCGACGGCCGGTGGGGCGGGGTGCAGGGCGAGGGCGGGCCGAGCGTCTTCGTCACGGAGGGGGGCGCCCGCCTGCGCCGCATGCGCGCGCTGTACCCCCAGGAGGACCCCCTGCTCGCCCAGGCCGAGTGCCTGCGCCGGGCGCCGCGGGCGGGGATGGCGATGCTCGCCCAGTACACGACCTACGCCGACCCCCGCTTCGACTGCGGCCTGCTCGGCCCCTGGCCCGAGGGGCGCCGGCGGCCCGCGGTGGACGCGTGGACCGCGCTCGGGACACCCGTACCCTCCGCCCCGTGATCGATCGCTACACCCGTCCGAAGCTCGGCGCCGTGTGGACCGACGAGGCGCGCATGGAGGCCTGGCGGCAGGTGGAGGTCGCCGCCGCCGAGCAGCTCGAGGGCCCCACGGAGGCCGAGCTCGAGGCGATCCGGGCCGCGAGGTTCACCGTCGAGGACGTGCGCGAGCGCGAGCGGGTCACCGACCACGACGTCGCCGCGTTCGTCGACGTGCTCAGCACCGACGCCGGCCCTGCGGGCCGGTGGCTGCACTTCGGCCTGACGAGCTCCGACGTGCTCGACACGGCGCTCGCCCTCCAGCTTCGCGCGGCGGGGGAGGTCGTCGTGCCCGGGGCCCGCGAGCTCGCTCTCGCCCTGGCCGAGCGGGCGCGCGAGCACGTCGACACGGTGACGGTCGGTCGCACCCACGGCGTGCACGCGGAGCCCACCACCTTCGGGATCAAGCTCGCCGGCCTGGCCATGGAGGCCCACCGCAACGCGGAGCGCCTCGAGCGCGCGTTCGCCCAGGCCGCCGTGGGCGCGATCTCGGGCGCGGTGGGGACCTACGCCGCCCTCGGCCCCGACTTCGAGGAGCGCGTGCTCGACGGCCTCGGCCTCGCGCGCGAGCCCGTCTCGACCCAGGTCGTGCCCCGCGACCGCCACGCGGAGCTCCTGGGCGCCATCGCGCTGGCCGGCGCCGGGCTCGAGCGGCTGGCCACGGAGGTCCGCCACCTCCAGCGCACGGAGGTGCTCGAGGCCCAGGAGCCCTTCCGGGCCGGGGCTCAGAAGGGCTCGTCGGCGATGCCCCACAAGCGCAACCCGATCACCGCGGAGCGCATCTGCGGCCTCGCCCGGGTCCTGCGCGCGAACGCGCAGGTCGGCCTGGAGGACGTCGCCCTGTGGCACGAGCGCGACATCTCGCACTCGAGCGCCGAGCGGGTCGTGCTCCCCGACTCGACGATCCTGCTCGACTACCTCCAGCACCTGGCGCTGCGGCTCGTGCGGGGCCTCGTGGTCCACGCCGAGCGCATGCGCGAGAACCTCGAGCTCACCCACGGCGCCCTGTTCTCCCAGCGCGTGCTCCTCGCGCTCGTGGCGGGCGGCCGATCGCGCGACGAGGCCTACCGGATCGTCCAGGAGCTCGCCCAGCGCGCGTGGGAGGAGCGCGTCGCGCTGCGCGACCTGCTGGCCGAGCGCGACCTCGGGCTCGACCTCGAGGCGATCTTCGACCTGGGGCACTTCACCCGCCACGCGCGGGAGATCGTCGGCCGGCTCGACGCCCTCGAGGCGGCGTCGGCCCAGCCGCTGCCCCACCCCTCCTAGTGGCCGGGCGCGCTCCGCGCGGCTGCCCGGCCACTAGCCTCGCCGGTCCATGAAGAAGCCCGCGCTCGTCCTCGCCACCACCGCCCTCGCCGCCCTCTCCGTGCCGGCGGGCGCCCCCGCCCAGGAGCGCCAGCAGCGTACCTGCGCGGACACCGCGACCGTGCAGCGCGGCCGTGTGTTCCTCGCCGTCGGCGCCGAGGAGCGTGCCCAGCGCCGCCTCGTCCGCACGCCGGAGTACTTCACGACGCGGACCGCGAGCTTCCGCTTCGGCGGCGTGCGCTACACGGCCTCGCGCGAGACGACCTTCAGCCTTGAGTGCTCCCGCCGGCGCGCGGTCGTGCGGCTCGTCGAGGGCACGGTGACCCTGACCGCCGGCCGGCGCCGCCCCGCGCTCGTGGCCACCGTGGAGGGCACCGTCGAGGCGGGCCGCACCCGTGGCCAGGCCGTCCGCGTGAGCCGGATCGCCAACCTGATCGGGCTCGGGACGACGACGATCCGGCGCACGGGGGGCTCGGGCCGCCTGGGCATCACGCCCCTCGTGGGCTCGCGTCCGGGCACCGCGCGGCAGGCCACGGGAGCCACGCTGGAGGCGACGGGCCGCGACGAGGACGGGGACCTCGAGGGCACCGCCCGGTTCGTCGGGCTGGCGCGCTAGCCTCGCCCGCGATGGCCGCGCTCGCCGACCTCCCGCTCGTCACCTCGGGCAAGGTCCGGGAGGTCTACGACCTCGGGGACCGGCTGCTCATGGTGGCCTCCGACCGGATCTCGACCTTCGACGCGGTCCACCCGACACCGATCCCGGACAAGGGCAAGGTGCTCACGGGGCTCTCCGTGTTCTGGTTCACGAAGACGGGCCATATCGTCCCGAGCCACCTCGTCTCGGCGACGGAGGGGGTGCCGGAGGACGTGCGGGGGCGGGCGATGGTCGTGCGCCGCCTCGAGATGGTCCCGCTCGAGTGCGTCGTGCGCGGCTACATCACGGGCTCGGGCTGGAAGGACTACGGGGCGACCGGCCGGGTCAGCGGGGTCGAGCTGCCGCCCGGCCTGCGCGAGTCCGAGGCGCTGCCCACGCCGATCTTCACCCCGACGACGAAGGCGCACGAGGGCCACGACCAGCCCGTCACCCTCGACGAGGCGGCCGATCTGCTCGGCGACCGCGACCTCGTCCTGCGCCTGCGCGAGATGTCCATCGCGCTCTACGCCTTCGCCGCCGCCCACGCGCGCGAGCGCGGGGTGCTCCTGGCCGACACGAAGTTCGAGTTCGGGCACGACGCCGAGGGGACGCTGCGCGTGGGCGACGAGGTCCTCACCCCCGACTCCTCGCGCTTCTGGCCGCTCGACGGCTACGAGCCCGGGCGCGGGCAGCCGAGCTTCGACAAGCAGCATGTGCGCGACTGGGCCGCCTCGACGGGGTGGGACAAGCGGCCCCCGGCGCCCGAGATCCCCCCGGAGGTGGTGCAGGGAGCGCGGGCGCGCTACCTCGAGGCCTACGAGCGGATCACGGGCGAGCCGTTCGCCGCCTGGGTGCGCCGCACGGAGGGCTAGTGCTCCTCCCGTTGACCCCGCAGGAGCCCTGATGCGAGCGCGGGTGCTCGTGCGCCCGAAGGCGGGGATCCTCGACCCCCAGGGCATCGCCGTCGAGCGCGCGCTGCCCGCCCTGGGCTTCCAGGGCGTGCGCGACGTCCACGTCGGGCGGCTTGTCGAGCTCGACGTCGACGACCCGTCCCAGCTCGACGAGATGTGCCGCCGCCTGCTGGCCAACCCGCTCGTCGAGGACTACGAGATCCTCACGTGAGGTTCGGGGTCGTCCGCTTCCCCGGCTCGTGCGACGAGGTCGACGCCCTCCAGGCCTGCGAGCGCGTGGGGCAGGCCGAGCTGCTGTGGCACGCCGACCGCGACCTGCGCGGCGTGGACGCGGTCGTCATCCCGGGGGGCTTCTCCTACGGCGACTACCTCAGGGTCGGCGCCATCGCGCGCTTCTCGCCGGTCATGGAGGCCGTCGTCGCGTTCGCCCGCGAGGGCGGCCTCGTGCTCGGCATCTGCAACGGCTTCCAGGTGCTCTGCGAGGCGGGGCTGCTCCCCGGCGCGCTGCTGCCCAACGTCTCCCTGCGCTTCATCTGCCGTCAGGTCGGCGTGGAGGTCGTCGACACCGAGACCCCCTTCACCGGGGCGTGCACCGCGGGCGAGACGCTGTCCATCCCCGTGAAGCACACCACGGGGCGCTTCTTCGTCGACGAGCCCGTGCGCGTCGTCCTGCGCTACGCGTCCGACGGCAACCCGAACGGCTCGACGAACGACATCGCCGGGGTGGCCAACGAGGCGGGCAACGTGCTCGGCCTGATGCCGCACCCCGAGCACGCGGTGGACGAGCTCACGGGCTCGGCCGACGGGCTGAAGCTGTTCGAGTCGGTCGCGCTTGCCCGCGCCTGAGGCCCGCACCCTGCCCGGCGTGGAGCGCGCCGTCGCCCTCGGCCTGACCCGCGAGGAGTTCGGGCTCGTCGTCGACGCCCTGGGCCGCGAGCCCAACGAGGTCGAGCTCGCCATGTTCAGCCTCATGTGGAGCGAGCACTGCTCCTACAAGCACTCGCGACGGCTGCTCGCCACCCTGCCCACCGAGGGCGAGCGGGTCGTCATGGGCCCGGGGGAGAACGCGGGGGCGGTGGACGTGGGCGGCGGCCTCGCGGTGGCCTTCAAGGTGGAGTCGCACAACCACCCGAGCGCGGTCGAGCCCTTCCAGGGGGCGGCCACCGGGGTCGGCGGCATCCTGCGCGACGTGTTCGCGATCGGCGCGCGCCCGATCGCCGTGCTCGACTCCCTGCGCTTCGGCGATCCCTCGAGCCCGCGCTCGCGCTACCTGCTCGACCGCGCGGTCGCCGGGATCGGCCACTACGGCAACTCCGTCGGGGTGCCCACGGTTGGCGGCGAGGTCGCCTTCGAGGGCCCGTACGAGCAGAACTGCCTCGTCAACGCCATGGCCCTCGGGCTGGCCGAGCGCTCGCGCATGGTGCGCAGCGCCGCCGCCGGGCCCGGCAACGTCGTCGTGCTCTTCGGCGCCTCCACGGGCCGCGACGGCATCGGCGGCGCCTCCGTGCTCGCCAGCGCGGAGCTCGGCGACAGCGAGGACAAGCGGCCGACGGTCCAGGTCGGCGACCCGTTCGGGGGCAAGAAGGCGATGGAGTGCTCGCTCGAGCTGCTCGAGCGCGGCCTGCTCGTCGCGCTGCAGGACCTCGGCGCGGCCGGGCTCACCTCGTCCCTGTCCGAGATGGCCTCGAAGGGCGAGGTGGGCATCGACGTCGATGTGGCCCGGGTGCCCCTGCGCGAGGCGGACATGGAGCCCTTCGAGGTCATGGTCAGCGAGTCGCAGGAGCGCATGGCCTGCGTCGTCGAGCCCGCGCGGGTGGACGACGTGCTCGCGGTGTGCGCGCGCTGGGAGGTCCACGGGACGGCGATCGGCACGGTGACCGACACGGGCCGGCTGCGCGTGCTCCAGGCCGGGCGCGTCGTGGGCGAGGTCCCCGTCGGCGCGCTCGTCGACGACTGCCCCCTCTACGACCTCGCCCCGCAGCGCCCCCCCGCGCCGCCCTACCCCGCGCCCCCGCGCGCGCTGCCCGCCGAGGCCGAGGGCGGCCGCGACGCGCTTCTCCTCGCCCTCCTGGGCTCGCCCAACGTGGCCGACCGCCTGCCGCTCTTCCAGCAGTACGACTGGCTCGTGCAGTCGCGCACCGTGCGCCGGCCGGGGCAGGCCGACGCCGCGGTCCTGCGCGTGCCCCACGGCGGGGCCATCGCGGTGGCCATCGACGGCAACGGGCGGCGCGTGGCCTGCGACCCCTACGCGGGGACGGTCGAGGCGGTGCTCGAGTGCGCGGCGAACCTGGCCTGCGCGGGCGCCGAGCCCCTCGGGCTGACGAACTGCCTGAACTTCGCCAACCCGGAGAAGCCGCACGTGGCCTGGCAGCTCACGGAGGCGGTGCGAGGGCTGGGCGACGCCTGCCGCGCCCTCGGCGTCCCCGTCGTCGGGGGCAACGTCTCGCTGTACAACGAGGGCCCGGCGGGGCCGATCTACCCCACCCCGGTGGTCGGCATGGTCGGCGAGCTCCCCGACGCGGCGCGCGCCGGGAGCCTCGGGTTCCGGCAGGAGGGCGATCTGATCGCGCTGGCCGGGCCCTTCCGGCCCGCCCTGGCGGGCTCCGAGCTCGCCCGGCTCCGCGGCGAGCCGCTGCCCGACGGCCTGCCCGGGCTCGACCTCGCGGC
>JALYMR010000041.1 GCA_030773615.1 Actinomycetota bacterium | reverse complement strand
ACTTCCCCCAGTGGCGGGGCCGGGACCTCGCCACGACGCGGCCCGAGCTCGGGTTCGCCCTGCTGGCCACGGACGGCGGGACGACCGCGTCCCTGCTCGACGCCCAGCTGCCGCGCCTCGAGGCCTCCGGGGCGGTGCCGCGCGTCGTCACGCTCACGGTGGGGGGCAACGACCTGCTGGGCGCCTACGGCGACACGCGCCGGGCGCTCGAGATCGTGGGGGTCGTCCGCACCCGCGTCGGCGCGGCCCTCGATCGCCTGCGCGCGCTCGTGCCGCCGGGCGACCCGATCGTCGTGGGCACCGTGTACGACCCCAGCGACGCCACGGGCGAGACCTGGCGGGTCGGGCTGCCGCCCTGGCCCGACGTCGTCGAGGTCCTGGCCGAGCTCAACGCCGCGCTGCGCGCCGTGGCGGGCGAGCACGGCGCGGTCGTGGCCGACGTCCACGGGCGCTTCCTGGGGCACGGCCTGCGGGCGGGCGATCCCGGTCAGGACGCGGCCCGCCCGAGCGACCGGGGGCTCTGGTACTGCCGGGTCATCGAGCCGAACGCGTGGGGCGCCGACGCCCTGCGCGCCTGCTTCTGGACGGCGCTGCAGGAACATGGCGAGCGGCGCGCGCCCGCCGGCTGCTAAGCCTGGTTCGTGGCCTGGCGCCTGTGTCTCGTCCTTCTGAGCTTCGCCCTGCTCGCGGCTGCCCCTGCGCGCGCCGCTGACCCCGGGTCCGGGCCGTGCACGGGGGAGGAGGACGCGCCCTCCTGCCGGTTCTCCTACGGGCAGGTGACCTTCGTCGCCGACGGCGACACGATCGACGTCGCCCTCCCCGGCGCCGGCACGCGACGCGTGCGCCTCACCGGGATCAACGCCACGGAGCTCACGCGCTACAGCAGGGACCCGGCCCGCCGGCGGGGCGCCTGTCACGCCGTGGAGGCGACCGCCCGCCTCGAGGCGCTCCTCGAGCGGGGTGGCGGCCGGGTTCGCCTCGCCGCGCAGGACCCGGCGAGCGTGACGGGCGGGCGGCTGCGCCGGCAGGTGTCGACGCGCATCGACGGCTCGTGGGTGGACACGGGCCGGGTGCTCGTCGGCGAGGGACGCGCGCTGTGGCTGCCCAACGGCGTCGAGTACGCGTGGAACCGCCGCTACCGGGAGCTGTCCGAGCAGGCCGCCGAGCGGCGACAGGGGCTGTTCGATGCCGACGCGTGCGGTCGCGGGCCGGCCCCGGCCGTCCAGCCGGAGCTCGAGCTGCGCTGGGACGCGCCGGGCGACGACCGCCTCGACCCCAACGGCGAGCGGGCGCGCATCCGCAACCCCTCGCCGGACGCGCTCGACCTCGCGGGCTGGTGGTTGCGCGACTCGTCGGCCCGGCGCTTCGTCTTCCCGGCGGGCGCCGTCGTGCCTCCGGACGGCGAGGTCACCGTCTCCGTGGGGCGGGGGGACGACGACGACCGCGAGTTCCACTGGGGGCTGCCGGCGCCCGCCTTCGAGAACGCCTCGGGCGGGCCGCGCGACATGGGCGATGGCGCCTACCTCTTCGATCCTCAGGGCGACCTGCGCGCCTGGACGATCTACCCGGGCCCGGGGGACAGGCTGGTCGAGTGGCGTCCCCGCACCGTGCTCAAGGGGATCGCCGTGGCCGCGGTCCTGCTGACGGCGGCGGTGTCGGTCCTGCGCCGGCGGGCCTAGGTCCCGCAGAACGTGCGGTACGTCCCGAAGCTCGCCGGGGCGGGGGAGGCGTAGGCCTCGAGGCCGGGCCGTTCGTCGAACGGCCTGGCGAGGACGTCGAGGAGCCGCCGGAACGGCCCGAGGTCGTCGGCGCTCGCGGCGGCCAGCGCCTCCTCCACCTGGTGGTTGCGGGCCACGTAGGCGGGGTTGACCCGGTCCATGCCCTCCGCGACGGCGCGCGGGTCCGTCCCCTGGGAGGACAGCCGGGATCGCCACCGCGCCGCCCACGCGTCGAGGCCGGCGGGCTCGGCGAACAGCGCTTGGGCGCGTGCGTCGTCGCCGAGGGCGGCGGAGGACAGGGCCCGGAAGCACGAGGTGTAGTCGACCCGCTGCTCGTGGAGCAGCGCGAGCAGGTCGTCGATCAGCGCGCCGTCCTCCGGCCGCTCCTCGGCCAGCCCCACCTTGGCTCGCATCCCCTTCCTCCAGGACGCGTGGAAGCGATCGGGGAACGCCCGCAGGGCAGCGGTCGCCGCCTCGATCGCGGTGTCGGTGTCAGGGTCGAGGAGCGCAAGCAGCGTCTCGGCCAGCCGCGCGAGGTTCCACTGGGCGACGAGCGGCTGGTTGCCGTACGCGTAGCGGCCTGCGTGGTCGATCGAGCTGAACACGGTGGCCGGGTCGAAGGCGTCCATGAACGCGCAGGGCCCGTAGTCGATCGTCTCGCCGGAGATCGTCATGTTGTCGGTGTTCATCACGCCGTGAACGAAGCCGACGAGCATCCAGCGGGCGACGAGCGACGCCTGGGCGTCGATCACGCGCTCCAGGAACGCGAGGTACGGGTGCTCCGCCTCGAGCGCCTGGGGGTGGTGGCGGGCGATCGCGTAGTCGGCGAGGCGCCGCACGAGCTCGAGGTCGCCCCGCGGCGCCGCGTACTGGAACGTGCCAACCCGCAGGTGGCTCGCCGCGACGCGGGTGAGCACCGCGCCGGGGAGCACCGTCTCCCGCACGACGTCGTCTCCGGTCGCCACGACGGCGAGCGCCCGCGTGGTGGGGATGCCCAGCGCGTGCATCGCCTCGCCGATCAGGTGCTCGCGCAGCATCGGCCCGACGGCGGCCTTGCCGTCCCCGCCGCGCGCGAACGGCGTGCGCCCCGAGCCCTTGAGGTGCAGGTCGCGGCGGCGCCCGTGGACGTCGAGCACCTCGCCGAGCAGGAGCGCCCGGCCGTCGCCCAGGCGGGGCTGGAAGGCGCCGAACTGATGGCCCGCGTACGCCTGCGCGACGGGCGACGCGCCCTCCGGCACGGCGTTGCCGGCGAGCACGGCGACGCCGTCGGGGCTGCGCAGCGCCTCGGGGTCGACCCCGAGTTCCGTGGCCAGGTCCTCGTTGAGCACGAGCAGCCGGGGCGCGGGCGCCGGCGCGGCCTGCCAGGGCTCGTACAGACCCGGCAGCTCGCGGACGTAGGTCGTGTCGAAGGCGAACAGCGGCGGGGCGGCGACGCTCATGCGCCCGATGCTACTGGGGCCTCAAGGCGACTCGCCCGGGCGCCGATGGCGGGGCGATGACTGCGATCTCGGACCCCCCGGTCGCGCCCGGGCGCGCGCGGATGGCGCTCGCCGCTCGACGCGCCCTGCTGGACGCCGCGCTGGATGCGGTGGTCGTGATCGACGGTGTGGGGACGGTGCTCGAGTGGAACGCGGCGGCCGAGCAGGTGTTCGGGTACCGGCGCGACGAGGCGCTCGGCCGGACGATGGCCGAGCTCGTCGTGCCCCCCGAGCTGCGTCAGGCGCACTACGAGGGGATGCGCCGCTACCTGCGGACGGGCGAGGCTCGGGTCCTCGGGCGCCGCATCGAGATCACGGCCGTCCGCAAGGACGGGCAGGCCATCCCCGTCGAGCTGGCGATCACGCGGGTGCCGGACGTCCACGACGTCGTGTTCGTCGGCTTCCTGCGCGACATCACCGAGCGCAAGCGCGCCGAGCGCGCCGAGAGGGTCCTCTCGCACATCGGCGACATGTTCGCCTCCGCGCTCGACTGCCGGGAGCGGGCCCGCTGGACGGCCGAGCTCGTGGTCGCCGACATGGCGCAGGCGTGCGTGATCGCGCTGAGGGAGGGCCGCGGCACCTGGCACGCCGAACGGGGTGCCGTGGCGAGCTTCGACGAGCTGCGGCAGGCCGCCGACGAGGCGCTGCGGACCGTCGCCTCGACGAGGCGCGACGAGCCGGACGCAGCGATCATCGCCGTCCCGCTGGTGGCCGGTTGCCGCCCGCTCGGCGCCCTGGCCATGCGGGTGGAGATCGCGAGCCGCCCCGTGCACGCGGCGGACCTGCGGCTCGCCGAGGACCTCGCCCTGCGCTGCGCGCTGGCGATCGGCCACGCGCGCTCCTACGAGCGGCGCAGCGAGGAGGCGAAGGTGCTGCAGCAGTGCCTCGTGCCGTCCGAGCTCGCGCAGGCGCCCGGCCTCGTCGTCGCGGGCAGCTTCCATGCCGCCGGCGACATCTCCCGGATCGGCGGCGACTTCTACGACGTCTTCCCCCTGCGCGACGGCCGCTGGGCGGCGGTCGTCGGCGACGCGGGGGGCAAGGGGCCGCAGGCCGCGGCGACCGCCACGAAGGTCCGTCACAGCCTGCGCGCGATCTGCGACGGCTTCGCGCTGCCCTCCCAGGCCCTCGCCCGGGTCAACGACCTGCTGCTCGCCGGGGAAGAGGAGCTGTGCAGCGTCGCGCTGGCCTTCGTCGTCCCCGGCGACGGGGGCGCCGACGTCGTCCTAAGCCTCGCCGGGCACCCACCCCCGCTCCTCCAGGCGCACGACGGTCGCGTGCGCGAGGCTGGGATCCTCGGCCCGCTGCTGGGTGCGCTGCCGGACCTGGCCTGGCACGACGAGCGCTGCCGCGTCACGGAGGGCGAGCGGCTCGTGCTGTTCACGGACGGGCTGCTCGAGCAGCGCCGCGGCGGACGGCGCGGCCTGCAGACGGACGAGCTGCACGAGACCTTGGCCGCCCTGGCGGGGACCTCCGCGCACCACCTCGCCGAGCGGCTCGTCGCCTGGACCGTCGGCTCCCAGGAGGGCGACGCGGCGGACGACACGGCCGTGCTCGTGCTCCAGGGCGCCCCGGCCACCACCATCGTCGAGCGCCGCCTCGACCGGACGCCGCAGGCCATCGC
>JALYMR010000040.1 GCA_030773615.1 Actinomycetota bacterium | reverse complement strand
GGGCCGCGGCTTCGCGGGCCCGTCGCCGTCGCCGTCCGCGCCGTCGGCGTCCGACCTGCCCGTCCCGAACAGCGCCCCGAGGCCGCCCTCGCCCGGGGCCGGCATCCGCGGCGGCCCCACGACGCGGCGCAGAACGTACTGCTGGACGATCGTCCACAGGTTCGTCGTGATCCAGTAGACGAGCAGGCCCGAGGGGAAGTTGACGATGACCGGGATGAAGACGAACGGCAGGGCCATGAAGATGAGCTTCTGCGTGCGGTCCTGCGTCGTGGCCATGAGGATGCTCGACAGGAGCTGCGACCCCACGTAGAGGACGATGAGCGCCACGAGGACGAGCCCGGTGGGCTCCGCGGTGAGGTCGGGGATGAACAGGAAGTCGGCGGAGCCGGGCTGGACCTCGTCGCACGCGCGCTCGCCGGTCTCGCCGCAGATGCGGACCTTCAGGTCGTCCTGGAGCAGGTAGAAGAGGGCCAGGAAGACCGGGATCTGGGCGACGAGGGGCAGGCACGAGGCCGCCGGGTTGACCTTGTTCTCCTTGTAGAACTCCATCATCGCCTGCTGCTGGCGCGCCTTGTCGTCCTTGTAGCGGTCCTGCAGCTTCTTCATCTCCGGGGCGAGGTCGGCCAGCGCGCGCATGGAGCGGTACTGCTTCACCGCGAGCGGCAGCAGCAGGGCGCGGATGATCACCGTGAGGGCCACGATCGCGACGCCCCAGCTTCCGAACACATCGTGGAGCGCGACGAGCACGGGCTCGAAGACGTCGATGAGGGGCTGGAGGATGTTCGCGAGGGGCATGGGGGCTAGCGGGAGCGCGGGGCGAAGAGGCGCTGCGCGTCGACGGGGTCCCAGCCTCCGTGGCTGAGTGGGTTGCAGCGCAGGAGGCGCCAGCCGGCGAGCACGAGCCCCCGCAGGATGCCATACCCCTCCACGGCGTCGAGCGCGTACGCCGAGCAGCTCGGCGCGAACTTGCACCGCGCGGGCAGGAGCGGGGAGACCACGCGCCGGTACGCGCGGATGGGGAGCCCCACGGCGCGCCGCGCGCCGGTCACGACGCCCCCCGGCCGGGCTTGGACCGGGTGCGGCCGAGCAGATCGGCGAGGGCGGCCCGGACGCCCGCGAGGCCCTCGCGCTCCGCGTGCTCGCGTAGGGACGGACGGGCCACGACCACGACGTCGTGGTCGGCGGGCAGGCGGGCCCGTTCGCCCGCGAGCGCCTCGCGCAGCAGCCGCTTGACCCGGTTTCGCTCCACCGCCCCGCCCACCTTGCGCGAGACGGACAGCCCGACTCGCGCTCCACCGCCCCCCGCCTGAGCGTCGCGGGGGAACAGGTGCAGCACGAGGTGGCGCCCGGCCAGGGAGCGGCCGCGGCGGAAGACCCGGTCGAAGTCGGCGCTACGCGTCAGCCGGCCGCGCCTCGCGCTCGCGGGTGCCATCGGCGACGAGCCCTCGACCACGGCCTAGACCGTGAGCTGCTTGCGGCCCTTGTCGCGGCGGCGCTTGAGGACGAGCCGACCGGCCTTCGTGGCCATCCGCGCTCGGAAGCCGTGGGTGCGCGCCCGCTTGCGCTTCTTGGGCTGGTAGGTCCGCTTCATGGGGCGCAGAGGGTAGCCCAGCGTCGCCGGGGAGCGCTGCGGCGCGACTGTGCACAGCCGTGCACAGCCCGTCCGCAGAGTCCCGGACGGGTTTGCCGCGTCTTGCGGTGAAGGGCGCGGGCGGGGGTGGGGGGCGGGCGCCTCGGCGTTGCTAGCTTCCGGCTCGCCGGGGGCCTGGAGCCCCCTCCGCCCGACGCCCCGCCCTCTCCGAGAAGGAGCCGCTCACGCCTGCGCAGCCGCAGCCGCTCGATGACCTCTGGACGCAGGTGCGGTGGGAGCTCGCCCGGCGCGTGGGCCACCGCGCGTTCGACCTCTGGCTCGCCCCCCTCGCCCCGACGCGCCTCGACGGCGCGGCCCTGGAGGTCATCGCCCCGCCCGCGCTGCACGGCTGGGTGGCGGACCGGTTCGGGGCGGCGCTCCACGCCGCGGCCGCCGCGGTGCTCGGCCCGGAGGCGTCCGTGGCCCTCGTCGAGCGACCCGATGGCGAACGCGCCCGCCCCGCGGCCTGCGCCCCCCGGTCTCCCGAGCGCGAGCTGCACCCGAAGCTCACCTTCGAGCAGTTCGTCATCGGCGAGGCCAACCACTTCGCCCACGCCGCCGCGCTCTCCGTCGCCGAGCTCCCCGGCCAGGCGTACACGCCGCTCTTCCTCTTCGGCCCGCCCGGCGTGGGCAAGACCCACCTCCTGCAGGCCATCGGCAACTACGTCGAGGAGTTCGGTGACGGCGCGACGGTCCGCTACACGACGTCCGAGCGCTTCACGAGCGAGTTCGTGGCCGCGCTGCAGGCGGGCGACGTCGATCGCTTCAAGGGCCGGTTCCGCGGCGTCGACGTCCTGCTCGTCGACGACGTGCAGGACCTGGCCAGCAAGCTGCGCACGGAGGAGGAGCTGTTCCACACCCTCAACGCGCTGCACGACGCCGGCGCGCAGGTCGTCCTGACCTGCGACCGCCTCCCCCGCGACCTCGACGCGGTCGAGGACCGTCTGCGCGAGCGGTTCGCCGCCGGGCTCGTGGCCGAGGTCGCGCCCCCGGACCGCGGCGTGCGTCTGGGGGTCCTGCGCAAGCGCATCGTGCACGACGGCATCGAGGTCGCCGACCCCGCCGCCCTCGAGCTGCTCGCCGATCGCGTCGTGGGCAACGTGCGGGCCCTCGAGGGCGCCCTCATCCGCGCTGTCGCCCTGCACTCCCTCACGGGCCGGCCCATCGACGTCGCCCTCGCCCTCGAGGTCCTCGAGGGGCTCGCCCTCGCCCCCGCGAAACCCGCGACCCCCTCCGTCGACGAGGTGCAGCGGGTCGTCGCCGAGGCCTTCGGCCTGACGCGCCAGGACCTCCTGGGGACGAGCCGTGCGGCCCGTGTGGCCTGGCCGCGGCAGGTGGCGATGCACCTCGCCCGCGAGCTCTCCGGGGAGACCTTCCCCGCCCTCGGCCGGCGCTTCGGCGGCCGCAACCACACGACGGTGCTGCATGCGTGGCGCAAGACGTCCGCACGGATCCGCGTCGACGCGGAGGCCGCACGCGTCGTTCGGGGCCTGACGGATCGGCTGCTCAGCCCGACGGACACCTGATGCGCCGCCTGCGCTGCCAGACTGTCCGCGCCCCGCGCACACCCCCGGCCCCGCAAACGCCCTGCTCCGTGCGGCCCTCCCGAACGCCGTGCACACCTCCACAGCCCCTATGACTCCAACCTCCTCCCCCTCCTCATGAAGCTGTCGGTGCCGACGGCGGGTCTGCTCGCGCAGCTCGGCTCCGTGGCCCGGGTCGCGTCCACCCGCAGCGCGGTCCAGGCGCTCTCGGGTGTGCAGCTGCTCGCCGCCGAGGGACGCGTCGAGCTGCGCGCGACCGACATGGAGGTGGGGTTGCGGGTGCCCCTGGACGCCGAGGTCGAGCGCGACGGCAGCGTCGTGCTGCCGGCCCGGCTGCTCCTCGACGTCGTGCGCGCACTGCCCGCCGGCCAGGCCACGCTCGAGGTGCGCCCGAGCGAGGGCGACGTCCTGCTCGTCTCGGGATCGGCCACCTTCGCCCTGCGCACCCTGCGCGGCGAGGACTTCCCGCCGTTCCCCGAGCCGAGCGGGGACGCGGTGAGGCTGCCGGCCGGCGCGTTCGTGGCCACGGTCGCCAAGGTCGCCCGTGCCGCCTCGCGCGACGAGACCCGGCCGATCCTGACCGGGATCCTCGTCGACGCCGCGGGGTCGGCGCTGCGCATGGTGGCCACGGACTCGTACCGGCTCTCCGTGCAGGAGACGCGACTCGAGGCCCCGCTCGAGGGGGAGTTCAACGCGAACGTGCCCGCGCGCGCCCTGCAGGAGCTCGCCCGCCTGGCCCAGGGCGCGGAGGGCGGGGAGCTCGCCGTGAGCCGGCAGGCCAACCAGGTCGTCTTCGACGTCGACGGCGTCGTGCTCTCCTCGCGGCTCATCGAGGGGCAGTTCCCGAACTACCGCCAGCTGCTCCCGGAGGCCTACGAGCACGAGCTCACGCTGGCCGCCGACGAGGTCCGTGACGTCGCGCGGCGGATCAGCCTCCTGGCCCAGAAGAACGCCCCGCTGCGGCTGCGCTTCGCCGAGGGGGAGCTCACCGTGTCGGCTCAGACCCCGGACGTGGGCGAGGCGCGGGAGACGCTCCCCGTGCCGTTCGCGGGCGAACCGTTCGAGATCGGCTTCAACCCGGACTTCCTGCGCGACGGGCTCGAGAGCATCGACGCGAGCGACGTGCGCCTCAAGCTCATCAGCCCGCTGCGCCCCGGCCTGCTCGAGGCGGGCGACGACAGCGGGTTCCTCTACCTCATCATGCCCATCCGGCTCAACGTCTGATGCTCGTCACCCGGCTGCGCCTGCGGGACTTCCGCAGCTACGCCACGGCCGACGTGCAGCTCGGGGAGGGGCTCACCGTCGTCCATGGCCGCAACGGCACGGGCAAGACGAACCTCCTCGAGGCGCTCTACTTCGGCTGCACGGGCCGGTCGTGTCGAACCGCGAACGAGCGCGAGCTCGTCCGCTTCGGGGCGGGGGCCACGCGGGTGGAGGTCTCCGCGCGCGACAGGGACGGAGGCGAGCACGAGCTCTCCGTCGGCCTGCAGCCCGGGGAGCCGAAGCACCTGCGCGCCGACGGGGTCGCGGTCGACCGGCTCGTCGACGTGGTCGCGCGACCTCTGGTCTCCGTGTTCCTCCCCGATCGTCTCGGGCTCGTGAAGGGCGCGCCGGCCCTGCGCCGGGCCCACCTCGACCAGGTCGTGGCCGCTGTGTGGCCGGTCCGAGCGGCCACCCGAGGGGCGTACGCCCGGGCGCTCGCTCAGCGCAACGCGCTCCTCGCGCGCGTGCGCGGCGGGCACGCCTCGCGCTCGTCGCTGCCGGCCTGGGACGCTGAGCTCGCCCGGCACGGCGTCGCGCTGCGCGACGACCGGGCCGCGGTCTGCGAGCTGCTCCTCGCGCCGTTCGCCGACCACGCGGCCGCGCTCGGGCTGGCAGGAGAGGCCGCGCTGCGGTTCCGGCCCCGGTCCGCTGCGCGGGACGCCGAGGCGCTCGCCGCCGAGCTGCACGACCGCGTCGAGGGCGACATCGACCGCGGCTTCACGGGACACGGGCCCCATCGCGACGACCTCGCGCTCGTGCGCGACGGGCGCGACCTGCGCGCCTTCGGCTCCCAGGGCGAGCAGCGCCTCGCGTTGCTCTCCCTGCTGCTCGCCGAGCGCGACGTCCTCGCGCACGCCCGCGGCGCCCCGCCGCTGCTGCTCCTCGACGACGTGATGAGCGAACTCGACGGCGCTCGGCGCGCACGGCTCGCGGAGCGCGTCGGCGCCTGTGGGCAAGCCGTGGTGACGACCACCGACGTCGGCCACGTCCCCGGCGCCGGGCGTCCGGGCGTCGCCCGCGTGGCCGTCGGGGACGGCCGTGCCCTCGACACCACGCCCACACCCGTCCCGGAGGCTGCGGCGTGAGGCGCCGCGCCCCGCGTCCGCTCGCCCCCGCCGTCGACGCGCTCGCGCGCCGGCTGCGACCGGCGACGACGCTCGGCGCGGTTCAGGGGGCGTGGGAGCGCGCGGTGGGGGCGCACGTCGCTCGCGAGGCGCGGCCGGTCGCCGAGCGCGAGGGGACGGTGACCGTCCTGTGCTCCTCGTCGCTGTGGGCCCACGAGGTCGAGCTCCTCGGGCCGACGCTCCTCGAGGCCGTCAACGGCGTCCTGGCCGCTGAGGGGGGCCCCGTGGTGCGC
>JALYMR010000039.1 GCA_030773615.1 Actinomycetota bacterium | reverse complement strand
ACGCACCGGCGCGCCCGCGCGCTCGCCGCGCGCCTGACCGGCCTTCGCCGCCAGGAGCTCGGCGCCGCGGTCGCCGGCGTGGAGGACCTCGCGGCGCGCGGGCTCCTCACGGTCTCGCGCATGCCCGCCGCCTTCCTCACCCTCCAGCGCAACGCCGAGTTCTGGCCCGAGCGCTCCTTCCCGCGCCCGCCGCAGCCGAGCCGCCGGCCCTGCGCGGGCGCCGCCGGGCTGGGTGGCGCGAGGGTGACCTTCGAGGGCGACCCGGTGATCTTCCAGTGGTACGCGGGCCAGGGCCTGCAGATCCAGCCCCTGGCCAACTTCGGCAAGGCCAACGCGCTGTGGCGCGAGGGCGAGGCCGAGGCGCTGCGCGCCCTGCTCGACCGGATGCTCGCCCTCGGCGCCCAGCGGGGCTCCTTCCTGGCCTGGGAGTACGCGTTCGCCTTTGGCGGCGGGCGCGCCCCGTGGATCAGCGGGCTCGCCCAGGGCACGGGGATCCAGGCCCTCACCCGCGGTGCGGAGCTCCTCGACGAGCCCCGCTACCTCGCGGCCGCCCGGCGCGCGCTCGGGGCCTTCGAGGCGGCGCCCCCGCTCGGCGTCCGCGTGCGCGAGTCCGGCGGCAGCCACTACCTCATCTACTCCTACGCCCCCGGCCTGCGCGTGCTCAACGGCTTCCTCCAGGCCCTCGTCGGGCTGTTCGAACACGCAGAGGCTACGGGCGACCGCCGCGCCCAGCGCCTCTTCGCCGCCGGCGACCGCGCGGCCCGCCGCGCGGTGCCGCGCTTCGACACGGGGGCGTGGTCGCTCTACAGCGCCGGGGGGCGCGAGTCGGACCTCGGCTACCACCGGCTCGTGCGCGACTTCCTGCGCTCCCTGTGCGAGCGCACCCGCGCCGGGGTCTACTGCTCCACGGAGCGGCGATTCACGCGCTACCTGGGCGAGCCCACCCGGCTCGCCCTGCCGCCGCTGCCCCGCGTCCGGGCCGGCGCCACCGCCTCCCTGCGCTTCACCCTGTCCAAGGTCTCCTGCGTGCTGCTCACCGTTCGCCGCACGGACGCGCCGGGGCGGATCGTGCACCGGGCGACGCTCGTGCTCGGCCGCGGCGGGCACGCCCTGCCCTTCCGCCCGCTGGGCGCCGGGGAGTACCTCGTGGAGGTCGAGGCCCGCGACCTGGTCGACCACCGCACCCGCCTGGCCACGACCCTGGTGACCCGGCCACGCCGCGCTAGGGGTTGACCTGACGGGGCTCGGCACGGTGGGATAGGAGCGTGACCTTCAGCGGGCCGAACCTCGAGCTCGACGAGGACGACGTCGACGAGCACCTCACCGTCGTCGACGTCCGCGGGGAGATCCACGTGTCAACCGCCTCCGAGTTCTCGCGCCGGCTCGGGGGGGCCCTCGAGCGGGGCAGGCGCCTCGTCGTCCTCGACCTCACGGGGGTCGAGTTCATCGACTCCACCGGCCTGGGCGTCCTGCTTGGCGGGCTGCGCGACGTCTCGCGGCGCGGCGGACGGCTCGTCCTCGCGCTCGCGAACCCCACCGTGCTGCGGCTGTTCGAGATCACCCGGCTCGACGACACGTTCGACATCGTCCCGACGCGGGAGGAGGCCCTCGCGCACGTGCGGGCCTGAGCGTGGCGTGGGGACGCGGCTACGCGCGGGCGGGCGGGAGCTCGGCCGGCGCGCCGAAGGGCACGAGCACCTCGGGAAGGGCCACGGATCCGTCCTCGCGCTGGCCGTTCTCGAGCAGGGCGATGAGCGTGCGTCCCACCGCCACGGCGGTGCCGTTGAGGGTGTGGAGGACCTGGGGGCGTCGGCCCTCGGCGCGCAGGCGGATGTCGAGCCGGCGGGCCTGGAAGTCGGTCGTGTTCGAGCAGGAGGTCAGCTCGCGGAAGCGCCCCTGCCCCGGCAGCCAGGCCTCGCAGTCGTACTTCTTGGCCGCGCTCGCCCCGAGGTCGCTCACCGCGATGTTCACCACCCGGTAGGGAAGGCCGAGGTCGCGCAGGATCTCCTCCTCGATGGACAGGAGCCGCTCGTGCTCGGCGGGCGAGTCCTCGGGCGCCACGAAGCAGAACATCTCGACCTTGTCGAACTGGTGGACGCGGAAGATCCCGCGGGTGTCGCGGCCCGCGGCGCCCGCCTCCCGCCGGAAGCAGGTGGAGAACCCCGCATAGCGGCGGGGCAGGCTCTCGGCGTCGAGGATCTCGCCGTCGTGCAGCGCGGCGAGCGCCACCTCGCTCGTCCCGGCGAGGTAGAGGTCGTCGGCCGGCAGGTGGTAGATCTGCTGCTCCGTGTCGGGCAGGAAGCCCGTCCCGTACAGGGCGCGCTCGCGCACGAGGACCGGGGGCACGACGGGCTCGAAGCCGTGGTCCATGAGCTTGCCGAGCGTCCAGCGCACGAGCGCGAACTCGAGCAGCGCGAGATCACCGCGCAGGTAGGCGAAGCGCGAGCCCGACAGCCTCGCGCCGCGCTCCGTGTCGATCCGCTCCCCGGCGAGCTCGAGATGGTCGCGGCCGCGCTTGCCGGCCTCGCCGACCTCGCGCAGGACCTCGTCCTCCGGCTGCGCCGCGGTCGGGTCGGGCAGGTTGGGCAGGGCGACGAGGGCCGGTTCGAGCTCGCCCTCGACCTGCGCGAGCTCCTCGCCCAGCACCTTCGCGCGGGCGGCGACCTCGCGCATGCGCGCGAGCGGACCCTCGGCGTCCTCGCCCTCGCGCTTCGCGCGGGCGATGGCCTGGCCCGCCTCGTTCTGCTCGGCGCGCAGGCCCTCGAGCTCGGGCAGGACCTCGCGCCGCCGCGCGTCGAGGGCGAGCACGCGATCCACCCCAGTGGCCACGTCCTCGCCCCGCCGGGCGAGCGCCGCGCGGACCGCGTCGGGGTCGCGCCGGATGAGCCTCAGGTCGAGCACGGCGTGGCCGCGCGCTCCGCTAGCTGCCGTCGGCGCCCGTGCTGGCCGCCGACTGGGCGGAGTACTTCGCGACGAACTCGGCGACCTGGCGCGCCTCGCGCCCCGTGACGATGTTCTCGGGCATGATCGCTCCGGAGTAGCCGCCGTTGCGGATGGCGTAGAGCACCTGGTCGACCTCCTCCGCGCGCGTGTTGAAGTTCGGGCCGTCGATGCGCTCCCGATCGCGGACGTTGACCGCGGAGCCCTCGGCGCCCACCGCCTCGATCGTGTGGCAGCCCGCGCACTTGTTCTTGAAGATCGTCGCGCCCGTCCGCACGTCGGCGGTCTCGTCCGCCTCGAGGTCGAACTCCTGGTCGCCGCAGGCTCCGAGGGCGACGGCGGCGAGCGCGAGCGCGAGGAGTGAGAGGGCGCGGCGGGCCATGCGGGCGGCGCCGACTATAGGCGATGATCGGTGCGGAGATGTCCCCTGGACGCGCGCGCCGGCGCCTCACGCTCGCCCTCGTCGCCCCGGCGCTCGTCGCCGGCTGCGGCGACGAACGCGTGCGGCTGACCGGTGGCACCCTGCGCGCCACGCTCGACGAGTACCTCGTCGAGCCGCAGGCGGTCTCCGTCCCTCCGGGGCGCCTGCGCCTCGTCGCGCGCAACGAGGGACGTCTGAGCCACAACCTGCGCGTCGTCGTGCCCGCGGAGGAACCCGGCGATCAGCCCCGCGCGCTCGGGGGCACCGCCACCGCCCTGCCGGGCGAGACCGTGGAGGCAAGGGTCACCCTGCGCCCGGGGCGCTACGAGCTCGTCTGCACCCTGGCCAACCACGACGACCTCGGCCAGTACGGGACGCTCGTCGTGGAGGGGTGAGCGGGTCCGCCCGGGCGCTCGCGCGGAGCGCGAAGCGCCCTCACGCCACGCTCGCCGCCCGGAGCGCCAGGAACGCCACCACCGCCGCGCCCGCGGTCATCACGCCCATCTCGCGCCGGACGATGGCGCGCACGACGGAGCGCTGGTCGCGCTCGGGCAGGCCCCCGACCGCGGCGGCGTCGGGCAGCCCGCGGCGGTCGAGGACCTGCAGCGCCGAGGCGATCCGCAGCTGCTCGGCCACGAAGCCCACGGCGACCGGGAGCAGGGCGTAGAGCCACAGGAGCCCGTCCTGCGGGTCGAAGCCACGCAGGGCGAGCGCGCCCGCGACGAGGGCGAGGCCCACCGAGGCCGCCTGCCCCAGACGGGCGAGGACCCAGAAGGCGCGGCTGGGCTCGACCTGCCACCAGCGCAGGCCGCCGATCGCCGCCGCGAGGGCGTTCACGCCGGCGGCGGCGAGCGCCACGGCGACGAGGATCGTGCTCCCGGGCACTATGTGTCACGACGTTACAAAGCCTGCTACAACGGCCGGAGAGGAAATGCTCCGCAGCTATCTCCCCGCGCTCGTCTTCGTCGGACTCGGCACGATCCTCGGCCTGGCCTTCGCGATGCTCAACACGGTGCTCGGCCCGCGCCGGCGGATGCGCCAGAAGCAGGATCCCTACGAGTCGGGGCTGCCCTCGGAGGTCAAGCAGGGCTTCCGCTTCGGGATCAGCTTCTACCTGATCGCGATGCTCTTCATCCTGTTCGACATCGAGGTCATCTTCCTCTACCCCGTGGCGATCCAGCTTCAGGAGTTCGGCCTGTTCGCCATGGTGGAGACCGTCGTCTTCATCGTGCTGCTGACGATCGCGTTCGTGTACGTCTGGCGGCGAGGAGCCCTGGAATGGAAGTAGTCCGGCAGAAGGCCGTCACCCCCGAGTTCCGCTCGCGCCAGCTCAGCTCGCGGCAGATGCTCCGCGGGGACCTGCAGGGCACGGACCTCGAGAAGTACGTCGAGGAGAGCGTGCTCACCACCACCCTCGAG
>JALYMR010000038.1 GCA_030773615.1 Actinomycetota bacterium | reverse complement strand
GGGCGTTGACCTCGTCCGGCCGTTGACCGAGGGCCGAGCCGTGGCCGCAGTGCTCGAGCTCGTGGTTCTGGCCGGTCGGGGCGAGGGCGGCGACCTCGCGCACGCGCTGGGGCGAGGTCTGGACGTCCTGGCTGAACGCGATCGCGTGCAGGGGGACCGTGCACGTCGGCAGCAGGAGGCTCGAGTCGTAGTCGAGGCACGCCTGCCACTGCGCGGCCAGCATGCGGCCGTCTGGCTCCGCGAAGTCCTGCGCGACCAGGGGACGGACCCGCTCCCACGCCTCGTCGTCGCCGAGCACGTCGGCGGGGTAATAGAGCAACGCGTAGTGCGTGAGCGCGAAGTCGTGGGGCAGCGTGCCGCCCGTGCGCCGCAGCGCAATCTCGGCCTCCTCCCACTCGCGGATGAAGCCCACCTTGCGCACGCACGTGCCCATGACGATCGCGCAGCGGACGAGGTCGGGCCGGGCGCAGGCGAGCTCCTGCGCGATGAGCGAGCCCATGGACAGGCCGATGAGGGTCACCGGTGGGGCGCAGACTGCCTCGATGAGGCCGATGAGGTCCGCGGCGTGGCGCGGGATGCTCCAGGGCGGCGGATGCTCAGAGCGCGTCTCGCCCACGCCGCGAGCGCGGTACGTCGTGCTGCGGTGACCGGGGTCGAACGCCGGCGTCTGGAAGCGCCGCCAGTTGCGGCCAGGGTGGTCGCCCGCGGCCAGCCAGACGATGTCGGGGTCGGCTCCGCTCTGCTCGTAGAAGAGCACGGCGCCGTCGACGCCGAGCTCAGGCACGCGCGCCCTCGGGCAGCTCGACCAGACCCTGCAGCAGGAGGGCGACGCGGGACGGCAGCTCCTCGGGGGGCGGGATGAGGCGGGCGGCCTTGTCCAGGATGATCGCCTCCCACTCGGGGTCGTCGGGCTCGCCGCGCGCCTCGCGTGGCCCGGAGCGCAGCTCCTGCCCGTCGCGAAGCTCGACGACGATCTCCGAGAAGCGACGTTCGGGGAACGCCGCTTCATACGCCTCATCCAGCTCGAGGACCATATTGCAGGCAAGCCGCCTCGCCTCGGCGTCCTCGAAGTCGCCGAGGACGTCCGCGACGCCGGACCGGCCCCTGACGAGCGCGACCGCCGTCGGCCAGACGAGGCTGTACTGGGCGTCTTCCGTCGTCTCGGGGAGCGCCCGGCCCAGGCCGAGGGCCGCGCGGAAGCAGAGGACCGTCACCCGCGCCACCCGGGCGCTGGAGAAGTCCGCGCGACGCCGAAGCTCGAGCGCCCCAGCGATGGCGGCGTGCCCCCACCGACACGACGGGTGCGGCTTGACGTAGCACTCCTGGACCCGCCAGTGGTCGCCGGTCGGCAGTGCGGGGGGATCGAGCGAGGTGAAGCCGCGCGCGGCGAGCAGAGCGGCGCTCATGCCGGTGAACGCACCCCAGCCGACGGCGTCCTTGTTCATGGAGGGGTGGGCGACCGAGTCCATGATCGGGGCGGTCGGCGCGTGGAAGGCGGCGATGCCGAGCGCGCTGCGCAACGCCTCCTCCTCGAGACCGAGGAGAACCCCGGCTGCCGCTGCGGCTCCCAAGGACCCCAGGAGCCCGTTGCTGGTACGTGGTCTCGCGAGCGTGCTGCGCGACGGCAGCGCTCAGCGCCGTCTCGTAGCCGGCGAGCACCGCGCCGAGCAACGTCTCCCGTGACGCCGGTCAGCTCTGCCGCCGCGAGCGCAGCGGGGATGACGCACGCGCCGGTATGGCCCTTGGCGCGTGGGTGGCCGTCGTCGAAGTCGAGGGCGTTGCCGAGGACCCATCGGCCCATGCGGCGCCCGGGCGCAGAGACGCGACGTCCGTCGACGAGCACGGTCGCCTGGTCCCCGCCGAACACCGCCGAGGCATGGTCCGCGGCCAGCGCCGAGACGGGCGCCGCCCTCCCGGCCAGCGCCACAGCCCGCGAAGTCGAGCGCGAGGAGCTCGACCCGTCGGCGCACGAGCGCGGAACCGTCGTCCCAGGTCATCGAGCCGACCGCGGCCGTCCGGTCAATCGGCGAGTCGGCTCATCGCCGGACCGCCGGGGAGATCGAGGCCACGAGAACGCGATCCTCCTCGATCCGGGCGCGCACGTCCAACGCCGGTGCGGCACGGGACGGTCGGCCGGGCACGTGAGCTCGAGGCCGGCCTTCGTCCGCGGCCGCGTGCGCCCCCGGTCAGGCCATGACAACGAGGCCGGGGCACCAGGCGCGAGAGGGTCGGCACGCTGACGCCTCGCGGCGCTTCAGGCTGACCCGGGGGCAGCGAGCTGTTGGGGCCCTGCCGTCAGCATGCTGGCCGTTGGCGGCTATGCCATCGACCGGTCCGGCGCGGCAGGTCGAGGATCTGCGCGTAGTCCGCAACCGGGTCCTCGTCGCGCTGCTCTGGCGCTCAGGGGCTGCGGATCAGCGAGGCCCTCGCGCTGCGCGCCCTCCGACGTCGACGAGCGCGGAGACACTGTCCTGGGTGCCCCCCCTAATGTAGTACCGGCGGTGGGTGGGCGCTACGGGGCAGAACGTAGCAGTCGCGCCCGTCGGAAATGCCTGCACAGGAGCCGCTTCTTCTGGCGCTGTGCTTCGTGGTCATCGGCCCTCACTCGCGCTTTGACTGCGAGTCATGGCCCGGTGGTGGGCCGCGCCCAACTGGCCCCCGGACAGCGCCTCGCACGCGGCGGTTCACCGTGCTCGACCGCGTCCCCACGCGACCCAGGTGTGGATGCGGTTCGAGCTGCCGCGAGGCGGCCGGGCCGGCGCCGAGGTTGTCGGCGGCGGGGCCGGCGGTCAGCGTTCCAGCGCCGCCGTCGTCAGCGCCCAGCGGTCGCCGTACAACCGCCGCAGCGCATTCCATGCAACACGGGAGTCGCCCGGCGCTACCGCGTCGCGCGAGACGCGCTAGCCCGCCAGCAGTCGCCCAGCGCTTGCAGTTGCGCTACGAGCCAGGACGTTTGGCGGCGTCAGAAGACGTCCGG
>JALYMR010000037.1 GCA_030773615.1 Actinomycetota bacterium | reverse complement strand
GTACCGCGACGCGCTGGGCGCGGTGCCCCCCGGCGGGCTGCCCGAGGCGTTCCTGGCCGACGTGCCCGACGCGCTGCGCGCCCTGTGCGTGCGCTACGCGCGCACCCACGGGCCGTTCACGACGGACGAGCTGCGGGCGCGTTACCGGGTGGACGCCTCGGCTCCCCTGGGCGCCCTCGAGGCGGCGGGCGAGCTCGTCCGCGGCGAGCTGCGGCCCGGGGGCTCCGAGCGCGAATGGTGCGACCCCGAGGTGCTCCGGCGCCTGCGCCGTGCCTCGCTCGCCGTCCTGCGCAAGGAGATCGAGCCCGCCGACCAGCGCGCCCTGGCCCGCTTCCTGCCCTCGTGGCAGGGCGTGGACCGCCACCCGGCCGCCGGCGCGGGCGTCGACCGCCTGCGCGAGGCGCTCGTGCCCCTCCAGGGCCTCGCCCTGCCCGCAGAGACCTGGGAGCGCGACGTGCTGCCGCGGCGCACGGGCGCCTACTCGCCGACCTGGCTCGATCAGCTCTGCGCCTCGGGGGAGCTCGTGTGGGTCGGGGCGGGCGCGCTCGGGCGCGGATCGGGGCGAGTCGCGCTGCTCTTCCGCGAGGACGCCGAGGAGATCGGCCCGCCGGTGGTGCCCCGCGGCGCGGTGCGCCCCGCCGAGGCCGAGCACGAGGCGCTGCGCGAGCGGCTGCGGCTCGCCGCGTGCTTCTTCACGGACCTCCTGGCCGAGCTCGAGCTCGCGCCCGAGGCCATCCAGGAGGCGCTGTGGGACCTCGTCTGGGCGGGCGAGGTCACGAACGATGCGTGGGCGCCGCTGCGCGCGCCCCGGCTGACCCTCGCCCGCGCCCAGCGCTCCACCCTCGAGCGCCGGGGGGCGCGGCGCTTCGGGGCCCGCCGAGGCGGGGCGGGCGCGGTCGTGCAAGGCCGCTGGTCGCTCACCGAGGCCCTGTTCCGGCGGCCCGTCGACCCCGGTCAGCGGCGGCGCACGCTGGCCGAGCTGCTCCTCGAGCGCTACGGCATCGTCACCCGCGAGCAGGTCCTCGCCGAGGGGCTCCCCGGCGGGTTCTCCTCCCTGTACGACGCGCTCTCGCAGCTCGAGACCCTCGGGGTGTGCCGGCGCGGCTACTTCGTGGAGGGCCTCGGGGGCGCGCAGTTCGCCCTGCCCGGCGCCGTCGAGCGCCTGCGCGCGCAGCGCGACGACGACGAGGCGCCCCCCCTCGTGCTCGCCGCCACCGACCCTGCCCAGGCCTACGGCGCGGCGCTGCCCTGGCCCCGGCGCGACGACGAGGCGCGCTCCCCCTCCCGCGCCGCGGGCGCCTACGTCGTGCTCGCCGGCGCGGAGCCCGTCCTCGGCGTGGAGCGCGGCGGCAGGGCCCTGTCCGTGCTCGTCGCCCACGACGACCCCCGCGTGCGCCCCGCGCTGGAGGCGCTCGCCGAGTTCGTGCGCGCAGGCCGCGGGCCGAAGCTCGCCCTCGAGCGCGTCGACGGCGAGGCCGTGGTGGGCTCGGACCTCGAGGAGCGGCTCGTGGCGCTCGGCTTCCGCGCCGGGCCGCGCAAGCTCACCCTCAGCGCGTGAGCGCTCAAGGCGCGGGGGGCCCGTCCGATCACGGGGCGATGCGAGCGAGGAGCGAGGCGTTGCGCAGGCCGCCTAGACTGAGCGTGATGGGTGACGAGCAGGTGCGCGCGGCGGGCGGGGTGGTTGTCCGCGACGGGCGGATCGCCGTCGTGCACCGGCCCCGCTACGAGGACTGGTCGCTGCCCAAGGGCAAGCTCGACCCCGGGGAGGACTTCCCCACGGCGGCCCTGCGCGAGGTGCGCGAGGAGACCGGCCTCGAGTGCCGCCTGGGCGACGAGCTGCCCGAGGTGCGCTACGAGGACCGCCACGGGCACTCGAAGCTCGTGCGCTTCTGGTGCATGGAGGTCGTGGGCGAGTCGCCCTTCCAGGCCGACGACGAGGTCGACGAGTTGCGCTGGGTCCCCCTCGACGAGGCCGCCGCGCTGCTCAGCTACGACACGGACCGGCAGCTCGTCGAGGCGCTGCGGTCGCCCTGAGCGCTCAGCCCGGCGCCGGGCGCGGCGCGCCGTTGTAGCCCAGCCGCGCGGAGATCCGCGCGGCGGCCTGGAGGGTGAGCGGGATGAGCTCCTCGGCGAAGCGCCGCTCGTCGACCCGGTGGCGCACCGCGCCGAGGCACAGCGCGGCCACGACGACGCCGAGGTGGTCGAACACGGGCACGCAGACGACCGCCTCATGGCTCGTCGGGTCGTCGAAGCGCGCGAGGTAGCCCTGACGCCGGGTGCGCTCGAGCTCCGCGACGAGCCCGGGCTCCGCGCCCGCCCGGCCCTGGCGCCGCGCCTCGTCGAGCAGCGCGGCCACGACCTCGGGCGGCTGGTGGGCGAGCAGGACCGCGCCCGTGATCCCCACGGTCAGCGGGGTGCGGCGCCCCACCCAGTCGATCATGACCCGGACGTGGGGGCTCGAGGCCTGGTCGATGTAGATGACCTCGCTGCGGTGGACGACCGCCAGGTAGGTCGTCTCCCCCGTCTGGTCGCGCAGCTCGTGGACGAGCTCCCGTCCCGCGTCGCGCACGGGGAAGCGGGCGAGGGCGTGGCCCGCGAGCCAGACGAGGCCCAG
>JALYMR010000036.1 GCA_030773615.1 Actinomycetota bacterium | reverse complement strand
GGCCAGCAGGGACCGGACCGCCACCCCGGCGAACGCGGCGCTGGCCGCGCCGGCGAGCAGGCCCGGCCACCAGACCGTGCTGTGGTCGTCCACGGAGCCCGCGCCGAGCAGGGCGCCGAGCCCGATGCCGATCCCGGCCAGGGCGCTGTCCAGCGGGCCCTCACCCTCTCGCGCCCGCCGGCCCACGATCACCGCGGCGCCGAGGGCGAGCACGAGGGCGAGCAGGAAGCCGGGCGACTCGAGGAAGGCGAAGGCCGTGTCCTCGAAGTCGACGCCGACGTCGGCGCGCGCGAGGACGCCGACGAGCAGGGCGGGGAGGAACGGGCGCAGGCCCGTTGCGGCGCCGAAGCCGGCGGCCTGGAGGATGTCGAGGAGCAGACGCATGTGCGGTAGGTTCGCTGGATGATGCAGGACGGCAGGGACGCCACCGGCGGCGGCGAAGCCCGTCCGATGGGGCGTACCCATCGCGACCTCGAGCGCTACGCCAGCCTGTTCGCGGCGCGCACCCGGGTCATGACGTCCTCCGCCATGCGCGACCTCATGGCGATCACGGAGCGCCCCGAGGTCATCTCGCTGGCCGGCGGGCTGCCCGACACCTCCACGTTCCCGCCCGACTCCTACGCGGCGATCATGACCCGCGTCGCCGCTGACTCCTGCGCCCGCGCGCTGCAGTACGGGCCCACGGAGGGGCTCGCCGCGGTCAAGGCGTGTGTCCGCGAGGTCATGGCCGCGGAGGGCACGCGGGTCGACCCGGACGACATCCTCGTCACCACGGGCGGCCAGCAGGTCATCGACCTCGTGTGCAAGACCCTCATCGACCCGGGCGACGTCATCGTGGCCGAGGGCCCGACCTACCCCGGCGCGGTGCCCGCGTTCTCGAGCTACCAGGCCGACGTCGTGCAGATCGACCTCGACGGGGACGGGATGCGCGTCGACCTGCTCGAGGAGGTCCTCGACCGGCTCGAGCGCGAGGGTCGCCGGCCCAAGTTCATCTACACCATCCCCACGTTCCAGAACCCCGCGGGCGTGAGCATGCCGCTCGAGCGCCGCCGCCGCCTCGTCGAGATCGCCCGCGAGCGCGAGCTCCTCGTCCTCGAGGACAACCCGTACGGCCTCCTGCGCTACGAGGGCGAGCCCCTGCCCACGCTGCACGCGCTCGACGGCGGCGAGTTCGTCGTCTACCTCGGGACGTTCTCGAAGATCCTCTCCCCCGGCCTGCGCCTGGGATGGACCGTCGCGCCACGCCCCGTGCTGCAGAAGATGAACATCGGCAAGCAGGCGACCGACCTCTGCTCCTCCTCGCTGACGCAGCACTTCGTCGCCGCCTTCTTCGACGCCCCCGACCGGTGGCAGAGCTACGTCGACGCCCTGCGCGACGTCTACCGCTCGCGCCGCGACACGATGCTCGCCGCGCTCACCGAGGCGTTGCCGGCCGAGGCGAGGTGGACGCGGCCGCAGGGCGGGCTGTTCCTGTGGGCCACCCTGCCGGACTACCTCGACACGACCGACCTCCTGGCCCGCGCGCTGCGGGCCAACGTCGCCTTCGTGCCCGGGCGGGCCGCCTTCCTCGACGGCCGCGGGGCGAGCAGCCTGCGGCTCAACTTCTCCGGGGTGGGCGAGGACGACATCCGCGAGGGCGTGCGCCGGATCGGCGAGGTCGTGCACGAGCAGGTGGCCCTGTACGGGTCGCTCACGGGGCAGCGAGGGGCGCGGCGGGCCGGGGCGCCGCCGGCCGCCCCGGGCGGGGGTGTCCCCCTCGCGGACGTGGTCCCGCTGCCCGCGCGCCGCAGCGCGTGAGCCGGGTCGCGGTCCTCAAGGGCGGGAGCTCGCTCGAGCGCGAGGTCTCCCTGCGGTCCGGGTCGCAGGTCGAGGACGCCCTCGAGCGCCTGGGCCACGCCGTCGTCCCGATCGACGTGGGCGGGGACCTCGTGGCCCGCCTGCGCGAGGAGCGACCCGAGGTCGCGTTCATCGCGCTGCACGGCCGCGACGGCGAGGACGGCACGGTGCAGGAGCTGCTCGAGCTGGTCGGGGTGCCCTACACCGGCTCCGGCGTTTCGGCCTGCGTGCGCAGCGCCGACAAGGCCCTCGCCAAGCACGAGCTGCAGGCCGCGGGCGTGCCCACCCCCGAGTTCTTCGCCTTCACCCTGACCGCCTTCGAGGCGCTCGGCGCCGCGGACGCCCTGCCCGAGATCGAGGAGCGCCTCGCCTTCCCCATCGTGGTGAAGCCCGCGAGCGGCGGCTCGGCCCTCGGGATCAGGATCGCCCACGCCCCCGCCGACGTGCCCCCCGCCCTGGTCTCCGCCTTCTCCTACGACGCGAAGGTCCTGCTCGAGCGGCACGTGCGCGGGCGCGAGCTCGCCGTCTCCCTGCTCGACGGCGTGCCCCTCCCGGTCGTGGAGGCCATCCCGCGGGGCAGGGCAGACGTCGCGCCCGGCATCGCGATGGCCGGCGTCCCTGGCCGGCCGGCGGCTGCGCCGCCGGGGCGGGGCGCGGAGCCCCCCTACGACTTCGAGGCCCGCTATGAGATCGGCAAGACGCACTTCGTCTGCCCCGCGGGCCTCCCCGACGCGGCCACGCACCGCGCTCAGGAGGTCGCGGTCGCGACCTGGCGGGCGCTGGGCCTGGCGGGCTTCGCCCGCGTGGACCTCATCCTCGAGGAGGCCACCGGCGAGCTGCATGTGCTCGAGGCCAACCCCGTCCCCGGCCTGACCGAGACCTCGCTGCTCCCGCAGGCGGCCGAGGCCGCGGGGCTCGGCTTCGACGACCTCGTGGCCCGGGTCCTCGCGCTCGCCGGTCCCTGCCCGCCGCGGCCGGTCGCGGCGCGCGCCGTCCGAGCCCGCTGAGGCCGGGCGGGATGCCCGACGTGCGCCGCCGCCGGGGACCGCGCCTAGCGCGGGTCGTCGCCCGGCGCGAAGTCCTCGGGGGAGACGCGGTCGAGGAAGTCCTTGAACTTCTCGACGACCTCCTCCTGGTCCTCGACCTCGTGCTCGAACTCGATCGCCGACTCGGCGATGACGTCCTCCGCGGCGAAGATCGGCGCCCCCGTGCGCACCGCGAGGGCCAGGGCGTCCGAGGGTCGCGAGTCGATCTCGAGGTCGCGCCCGTTCTGGGAGAGGGTAATCGAGGCGAAGAAGGTGTTGTCGCGCAGCTCGGTGACCGCGACCTGGGTGCACTTGACCTCAAGCTCGCCGAGGACGTCGTTGAGCAGGTCGTGCGTCATCGGCCGCGGCGTGCTCGCGCCCTGGAGTTTCATGAGGATCGCCGCGGCCTCCGGATGGCCGATCCAGATGGGCAGGAACTTGTTGGAGTCGACGGTCTTCAGCAGCACGATCGGCTGCTTGCCGACCATGTCGAAGGAGACCCCGTAGATCACCATCTCCTGCACCGCTGGGAGGCTAGCGCGTCAGCGCCTCGAGCTCCCGCAGCACGCCGAGCGCCCCGATCCACGCGGTGTTCCGGTCACGACTGACCGTGGTCGGCGCGCCGTCCGGAGGCGAACCGCCGGGAGACGGGCGGCCCGGCGGCATGGGCGATGGTGGACTCGAACCACCGACCTCTCCCTTATCAGTGCCCGCGCAGGCTTACCGTTCGATGTTAGCTGTTACGGACGCTTGACAGCTCCACGACTTCGCCGCTCGTCGAGGTCGCCTTCAACTGCCCGCCGTTGCGGGTCACCGCTTCCAGCACGCTTCCATAGCGTGCCTCCATCTTGGCCCGCCTGCGAGCGCGGCGCTCGGCGTCCTTGATCTCCTGCACGTACACCGCGCGCGTGACATTGCTGTTCTTGTGGCCGAGCTGCCAGCTCACTTCCTCGGCACCGTCGCCGGCCGCGATTGCTTCGCTCGCAGCCGTGTGCCGGAACCCGTGGAACGTCGGAACCGACCCTCTTGTGACAGGGAGCTTGCCCCCGTTCTCATCCACCCCGTGGAGGACGGGGAACGTTGGCCGGCCGTCGTCGTCGGTCGCGGCCTTCATCGCGCGGCGAAGCTCGCGCAGGATATTGCGCTGTCCGAGCGCCCGGCCGGAGCGCGTGGCGAAGATGAACGCCCGCCTGCGAGTGCGCGGACCGGGCGCGGTGCGTCAGCAGTAGCGACACGAGCGACCGCGGCAGCTCCACAGTGCGTCGCGCTTCGTCGGTCTTGAGCGTGACACGGTTGCTCTTGCGGTCGGCCTGGAAGGCAAAGGTCACGGTGGCGTCGTCGGGGTCGGCCACGTCGAGATCGGCCCAGACGAGTCCGAGACATTCGCTGAGGCGAGCGCCCGTCGTCGCCGCGAAGGCGAACAGCGTCCGGTAGGGCTCGTGCGCTACGGCAAGCGTTTGGGCTAACTCGTCGCCCTTGAAGATGCGACGGCGCTGCGTCTGCGTCACCTTCGGCCGCTCACCGTTCTCGAGCCGAGAAATCGGGTTGACGCCGTGCCAGTTGAGCCGCCGGCGGGCGAAGGTGAAGACGCGCGACGCCGCGCGAAGCACCGTGGCGATCGTCCACTCGGCCTTGCCCTCAGCGCGCAGCTCGCGGACGAGCTTCGCGGCATCGTCAACGGTGATGGCATCGAGCCGCTTGTGTCCCCACCGCGGGCGAAGGTGGGTGTCAACGCTGTTTCGGTAGCTCGCCTGCGTCTGCGGGCGAAGCTCACTCACCTGCCCGGCGAGCCACCTATCTGCGGCCTCGTCGAACCGCAGGCGCGGGTTCGGCTGAACGTTCTCGCCCTTGCCCTTAGCGCGTAAGGACTTGGCTCGAACCGTCCCCGCGTGGGACGAGCGTCTTTCCGATCTGCTCCTCGATGATCTGGCAGGCAGCGAGCCGATCGGCGACAACGAAGTTGTCCACGGCGTACTTCTTGAACGATCGCGCGAACAGTTCGCGAAGGTCGCTCTGCGGCACGGCATGTGGCGGTGGTTGCTCGCGCCCCTTGGGTCGCCACTCCCGCTCGATTCTGATGACGCTCCCCGGCGGCTCATCGCCAAGCCGTCTCGATCGGTCGTATACCCGAAAGACGATCCCGCCGCTTCGACGGCTGAACCAGACGCTTTCAACCGCAGGAGTCCCAAGGGCACGACGGGCGTTGTTCTTGAGCCGGGGAAGCGTCAGACCGGCTACGCCGCGAAGGAATCGCTGCCCCTCGGCCGGCGATGCGAACCCGACATCGACCGCAAAGTCGCATCTACGCACCGTGACGCTGCAGCGCGCGGCGTCTACACCGAAGGCATCCGCCAAGGCCCTAGCAGCCGTCGCGCCTTCGCCCAAGCGTTCCACCGGGACGAGCCCGCTGGCTCCCGCCAGCAGGTCGGCGAGAGGGCCTTCTGTGTAGAGAAGCACGTTACCGAAGCTGATCGTGAGGCCGAGTTTCGTCTCCTTGGCTGCGCTCTTGAGAATCGTCCGTCCGCGACCAGCGTCAAGAGGGTTGACAACACCGCCAGCAACGAAGGGATCTTCACGTTGTCCTATAAAGGCAGTAGTCGCTTCACAGTCCGTAAGACCTCTTAGCGCGTAGCTCACGGTGTCAATCCCGTAACCGACGACGAAGAACTGGCCGTTTCCTCTCCTGTTAGGTCCTGCGAAATCGCGGCTTTCCGCCCCGCTTCGGTGACGGCTTCTTCGGCGAGCCTTGCACCGACCGCGCGGGATGAGTGGAGGAATTGCCGCGAAGCAATCCGTCAACGGCGCAGCGCACCACGTCGGCGACAGAAACGCCGTGCTCTTGGGCGAGGACGCCCAAACGGTCCCGCTCAGGCTTCGTGAAGCGGATCGTGACGGGGGAGCTGAGCTTCCCGCCCTTAGACCGGCGGCGCGGACGGGCAGAGAATCGTGGTCGATCATGCCCGACATCCAACAGCAGGTTTTCGGGCGATCCGCGGAATCGGCCGTCCGTAGCCGTTGAGGCTACTCCCGGAGACGTTCAGCCCATTAGGTGTATACCTGGTAGATCGACGCGGGGATGAAGTAGCCGTGGGCTCGCCTGGCGCCGTCCGCGAGCGCGAGCAGGGCCTCAGACCGCCGGACCGCCCAATCCCGACGAAATCTCAGTCACTTCTGCTCTGCCCCGCCATGATCCCACCCGCGCGGGTGCGACAGATCGGCCACTTCCTAACTACTGATTTTGCTGCTCACGAACACAGGAACAGCGCGCGACGCGGCAGCAAAGGGGCAAGACCGTCGAGCAGCACGTCGCGACGTGGATCCTCCTGTCGGGCCTCGAAGCCAACGTGTCCACGAGCCTTCGTGGGGACGAGCTGTGGACCTCATTATTCATCGCCGAGCGAGCAGCTTGCGCGGCTGACTGCCTCGGCCGGCGGTTAGGAAGCTGAACGGACTCTGGGACGTGCCGCTCGAAGTTGAGGCCGAACTGACGCCGGCCGCTCAGCACATCGACCTCCCGCCGAAGGTCGGCCGCGAGGGCGGGGTCCGACCTGGCGACCCGCGCGATCAGCTCCGTCAGTCGCGACAAGCGCCCGCTCCTCCTCGGTCAGCGTCAGGCGTGTTGACGGATCGGTTCTGCACGCCGGGAGTCTTCCACGACGGCGCTGAGACTCCGCCCCTGAGAAGCCCGAGCTGCCACCGCGGCATGACGAAGCCGAGGTAGGCGATGCCTGCGCTCGACCACGCGACGTCCACAAGCTCGACCGCTCGCCTCGGTCGGCGAGACATGCGCAAGCGGCTCGGCGCAACCGCGCGCGACAGCGAAGCCGACAACCGGCCGAAGGTCTGCACGAGCGCTGAGCGCTCGGCGGCGCCCGCGTTAGTACTTGGCCGTCCCTGCGACTCGCCGGCTGTGCTGCGAGCACGTATCCGCCTCGCAGAAGTCGCGGTGACATCCAAGCCGAACGAGCGCACGTCCCCCCTCCTGGTCGACAACGTGGGAGGCGCAGCGGGCGAAGACGACAACGACGGGGACGGGTGCGCTCCGGCGGTCGCATCGCGACCGCGCCCGAGGCGCTGCAGCCCGTCGCCGCGCGCTTCCGAACGCGAATCGCCGGCGAGCGCTCGCCCCTACCCGG
>JALYMR010000035.1 GCA_030773615.1 Actinomycetota bacterium | reverse complement strand
GCGGACGCTACCCGAGGGTCCGGGGGCGGACGGCGGCCCGCCCACCCCCGGTCGGGCTCAGCGCAGCCTGGTGAAGCTGAGGTCCCAGCCACCGTACAGGCGGTTCATGACGCCGACGACGTCGCGGGAGCGCAGGCTGAACGTCGTGGGCCAGCTCAGCGCCACCGCGGGCGCCTCCTCGACGACGCGGCGGTCGATCGCCGCCCACGCCCGGGCCCGCTCCCGCGGGTCCGTCACGCCCTTCGCCCGCTCGATCGCGCGGTTGATCGCCGGGACGTCGAGCTGGGCGAGGTTCATGTTCCCCGCGGGCGCGATGCTGCGGCCGCTGAACAGCGGCTCGATGACGGTCTGGGCGTCGGGGAAGTCCCGGAACCAGCCGCTCGCGCATACGTGCGCCCGGGCGCCGGGGGTGGCGCAGCGAGCGCCCGCCTCCTCCGCCGAGAGGAGGCGCAGACGGACCCTGAGGCCCACGCGCACGAGGTTGCGGCGGACGAGGCGGCCGACGAGGCGACCGAACTCGTCGCGGCCGCTGACGACCACCACCGCCCGGCGGCGCAGGGCGCGCGCGCCCCGGCTGACGCCCGCTCGGCGCAGGATCCGCCGGGCGAGGCGCCGATCGCCTCGCGGCGACCGGTAGCGAGGCGGACCGACGCGCCGAGCACCGGCCGCGCACGTGCCCCTCTCCCCCTGCGCCTCCCCGCCCAGCGCCAGGCGAAGCAGGCGCAGGCACCGCGAGATCCTGCTGGCGACCGTCCCGATCGGCACCCCCAGCGCGCCCGCGATCGTGCGGTAGCTCTCGTCGCGCTGGTAGAAGCGCACGATGACCTCCCGGCACTGGGGCGGGAGGGTGGCGACCGCGTCGCGCACCGCGAGCGCGTGGTGCGGTTCCTCGCCCGCGACGTCGGTGGCGGTCGGCTCGGGGAGCTCCCCCGTGACTGCTCTCGGCCGTTGCGCCGCAGCGCGTCCACGCACCGGTGACGCGTCAGGCTGGCGATCCAGGGGCGCAGCGCGTCGTCGCGGCGCAGCGAGCCGACGCGCTGGAACACCCGCGCGAAGATCTCCTGGCGGACGTCCTCGGCGTCGGGCTCGGGCAGCGGGTAGGCGACGACGGCGATCCCGCAAACGAAGCCGTCGAAGCGGCACACGAGCTCATCCCAGGCCCGCGGGTCACGGCGCTTGCAGCGGGCCGCGAGCTCGGCGTCCGAGAGGTTCGGTAGCGCCACGAGGTCATTGGACCGGATGCGGGCTCAACGATGGGAGAAAGTTCCACCGGGGCGCGAGCGGCGCTACCGCACGCGCTCGAGCGCCCGGGTCAGCTCGTGGGCCGAGAACGCCCCCTCGAAGCGCTCGGCGATGCGGCCCGAGCGGTCGATGACGAAGGTCCAGGGCTCGCTGCGCAGCCCCCAGCGCAGGACGGGCTCGCGCACGCCCTTGGCCGGGTCGTCGTCCTCGTAGATCTCCTGGTGGATGAAGGTCACGTCCTCGGCGCGCTGGGTGCGCACCTGCTCCGCGACGTCGACCACGGGCCCGCAGACGCGGGTCTGGCACAGCGCGGGGGTGGCGAAGAGCAGGACGACGGGCTCGCGGCCGAGGACGTCGGCCAGGTCGGCCTGGTGCATCTCGCGGGCCGGGGGCGTGCGCGTGGAGAGCTGGGCCAGGTCGCCGCCCACGTCGGCCTCCGTGGAGGTGTGGACCGCGATCGCAGGATCGCCCACGTCGGGCGGACCGCCACGGGCCGGGGGCAGCTTGACGCGGTCCGTCCGCACGGTCTGCCCGCCGACGCTGGCCAGGGCTACGACGACCCGCGCCGCCGCGCGCCGCACCGGCACCCGGGCGACGTAGAAGGTGCCGCCCTGCTCGAGGTCGGCCTGGGCCTCCCGGCTGCGGAACGGCGGGTCGGGCGCGACGGACTCGCGCCGGGCGACGTAGGGCCCGCGCACCCGCGAGCCGTCGGGCGCCGCGGTGTAGAGCGCAACCGCGTCGACGTCGACCTGGTTGCGCTCGGGGTCGAACAGCGCGAAGCCCACCCGGTTCTCGCCGGGCGCGAGGCCGGACACGCTCGGCGCGAGCAGCGCGCCCTGCGGGACCCCGCGGGTCAGCTCGACGAGCGTCCGCCCCCGCGGGCGCGGGAAGTCGACCGCGGG
>JALYMR010000034.1 GCA_030773615.1 Actinomycetota bacterium | reverse complement strand
CACGGGCTGCTCGCGGGCGACGGCAAGGGCCCGGGTCAGGGCGCGCTCGGCGCCCTCCCGGCTCACGTCGCGCGTGGCGGCGAAGCCCCAGCCGCCGCCGACGCGCACCCGGACACCGAGCCCCTCGGCGGCCTGCGCGTCGACCCGGTCGACCCCGCCGTTGCGCACGAGCACGTCCTCGCGGTCGCGGGCGACGAACCTGGCCTCGGCGTAGCCCGCGTGGCCGCGGGCGCCGTCCATGAGGGCGACGAGCGTGTCGAGCACGCCCGAGGCTTATCAGGCCCGGGCGTCCAGCGCGCCGGGGCCGCGGGCGCAGGGCGACGCGCAGCCGTGAGGCGCCCGCCGGGAGCCGGGCCCCGGCGAGCAGCTCCGCGCGCAGGCGCAGGAGGGCCACGAGCGCCGTCGTGCGCGCGAACGGGTCGGCGACGACGCGGCCGGAGGCGAGCGCGAGCGCGGCGCGGGGCACCCCGTCGACCTCGGCGAGGAGCGCGGGCCGGGCGATGGGCGGCGCCTCGTCGAGCGCGGCGAGGCGGCGCAGCACCCCTCGTCGGCGTGGCTGGCGGTGCGGATGACGATGGCGTCGCTGAGGATCATCGGAACGCCTCCTTTCCGCCACCGAGGCTCCCAGGGGGCGGCCACAAGCGCAAACCACCGTTCGCCACCGCTGCGACAAGGTCTTTAATGCTCGATGTCCGTCGCCTGCTGGTCCTGCGGGAGGTCGCCACCCAGGGCTCCTTCTCCGCCGCGGCCGAGGCGCTGGCGCACACGCAGTCGGCGGTCAGCCAGCAGATCGCCGCCCTCGAGCGCGAGGCGGGCGCGAAGCTCGTCGAGCGCGGTGCGCGCGGGGTGCGCCTCACGGAGGCCGGCCGCGCTCGTGGGCCACGCGGAGGTCATCCTCGCCCGCCTCGGGGACGCGGAGGCCGAGCTCGAGGCCATCGCCGGATTGCGCGGCGGCCGCCTGCGCCTCGTGTCCGTCCCCTCCGCCGGGGCGACGATCATGCCCCGCGATCGCCCGCTTCCGCGAGCGCCACCCCGGCGTGGAGCTCAGCCTGCACCCCGCGGAGCCCGCCGAGGGCGTGGACCTCCTGCGGGCCGGCGGCTGCGACATCGCGCTGCTCATCGACGCCCCCGAGTGCGAGGTCGCCGACGACGGGGTCGAGCGCCTTCCCCTGCTCGAGGATCCCATGTACGTCTGCCTGCCCGCCGGGCACCCGCTGGCCGGCGCCCCCGAGCTGGCCATCGCCGACCTGGCGGGAGACGCGTGAATCCTCGGCTCGGGCGGCGTGTGCCCGGACACGGCGCTACTCCTGCGCGCCTGCCGGGCGGCGGGCTTCGAGCCCCGCATCGCCTTCCACTCCGACGACTACTGGCCATCCAGGGCTTCGTGGCGGCCGAGGTGGGGGTCTCACTCATCCCCGACCTCGCCCTCGTGAGCGGGCGCGACGACGTCGTCATCCGCTCACTCGCGGGACGGCCCCCCGTGCGCACGATCTCGCGGGCACCCTCGCCGGGGACTACCGCTCGCCGGCGCCGAGGCCATGCTGGCCATCCTCGCCGAGGTGGGCGCGGAGTTCGAGGCCGGCAGGCGCTCGCTCGCGCTCGCCTCCTAGCCGGTCGGGTCGCGCCCGCCCCGGTTTGCGGGCCTCGTGGTAGGGGCATGCGCCGGGCATGAGCGGCGTCACCTCCTCCACCGTGGCCATCCTCATCCTGCTCGCGCTCGCGCTCGGGGCCTTCGCGTCCCCGCTGTTCATCGTCCCGATCGTCCTCCTGGCCCTGCTCATCGCGGGGATCGGCCCCGTGCTGCGGTTCGTCGCGGAGCGCGGTGACCTCGGCACCGCCGAGCCCACGGGCGTGCCGACGACCCGCGAGGCGTCGTACGACCCCGTGTCCGACCCGGCCTCGCGGTCCTAGGCCTCGAGCCTCACCGCCACCGTCCAGGGCTCGACCCGGCTCACCGCGAGCCGTCGCTCGTCGCGCCAGCGCGCCGAGCTCGAGGTGCGCCGCGGGGCGGTGCGCGGTGCTCCGTGAGCGCCGCGACGTCCTCGGGGTGCAGGAGATGCAGGCGCACGGGCTCGCTCATGCCGTGAGCCCATCGGCTGTGGCGACCTCCTCGAGCGTGAGCGCGGTCAGCCTGCCGCGCCCGTGGTGCGCGACTTCGCCCGGCGGCGCGTCCTGCCACGTGAAGCCGTCGAGCAGCCGCAGGAGGCCGGGGATGCGGCCGCGCAGCTCCTCGCTCGGGTGGAAGGCGGGCAGCTGCGCGGCGCTTGCGCCGCGCGCGGCGGCGGCGTAGGCCCGCGACATGGTCGACTCGATGCGGCGCAGGCGCTCGTCGAGGGCGATGACGCCCACGGGGTCGATCGAGCGGTCCGCGCGGGCGAGCAGGGAGCTCCAGTCGACGGAGTCGAGGAAGCCGAACCAGCAGTAGCCGTCGATCGGCGCTCCCGCGGCCCGCGCGCGCTCGCACTGCTCGAGGGTGTGCTTGAGCCATGTCGCGCGGTCGGGGGTCGCGCCGAGCATGTTCGTCTCGGCGAGGATGAGCGGCAGGCCGGGGTGGTGCGCGGCGTACTGGAGGATGAGCGAGGCGAGGCCCTGGGCGTCGGGCGCGGGCGTCCGGCCCTCGACCGTGGCTACCCGGGGGTGGCCGGGGCCAGCGGGATGCCGCCCCTCGCGGGTGACCTCCACCGCGCGGACGCGCCCGCGGTACTGCCACTCGTGATGGGCATAGTAGTCCAGCCCGAGCACGTCGACGTGGCCGGGCTCGAGCTCGAGGAGGTCGGCCCCGCCGGCGGCGACGACCTCGGCGACGAACGGCCGCGAGCGATCCACGGCGCGCCCGAGCAGCGCGTCGACGGCGAAGTGCCGGCGGTCGTTGGCCATGGCGGCGAAGGAGGCGCCTGCCTCGTTGCCGTCGGGGGCCGTGTGGCCCTCGCAGGAGTCGACCCAGACGTGCCGGGCGCCGGGGAGCAGCTCGCGGAAGCGCCTGGAGGCCTCGGCGACGGCGGGCAGCACGTTGCGGGCGAGCGCGACGAACCCCTCGACGCCGTGCAGGTACGGGGGCCACACCGCCTCGTGGCCGCAGAGGAAGAGCGTCGCGAACGGCTCGTTGAACAGGGTGTACTCCTCGACCCACGGGTAGCGCTCGGCGAAGGCCAGGGCGAAGGCGAGGTAGGCCGGGCCGAAGCGCGGGTCGGCGAACGACCCCTCGAGCCAGCGGGGGTAGCTCGTGTGGTGGACGAGGTCGACGATCGGCGCGAAGCCCTCGTCGCGCAGGAAGGCGAGCACCTCGTCCGTGCGGCGCCAGTCGTAGGCGCCGCGCCGCTCCTCGACCCGGTGCCAGCGGATGGGGTAGCGCAGGCGCGTCACGCCGTGGCCGCGGAGCAGCTCGAGGTCCTCGCGCCAGCGGTGGACGTGGCCGGACATCTCGAGGACGTCGACGTCGTGGGCGGGCAGGTAGGTGCTCTCGAACGCGCCGATGAACTGCACGGTGTCCTCTCGGTCGGGGATCGGGGGGCTCACGCGAGCGTTCGGGTGCGCCGTCGCGTCCCCCTACCCGGCCGTCTCGCCGGGTGCGCGCGACCGCGTGGGCTCACCCGCCACGTCCGCCGCCGGGCCGAACACGGCGTCGACCACGCGCGCGCTCGCCCGCCCGTCGTCGAGGTGGCAGAAGCGGGCGACGAACCGGTCGTAGGCCTCGGCGCAGGCCGCGGTTGGCGCGGCGGGGGCGCGCAGCGCCCGGAGGACCTCGTCCGTCGTCCGCAGCAGGGGACCGGGCGCCTCGGCCTCGAAGTCGAAGGTGAAGCCGCGCATCCGGTCGCGGTAGTGGTCGAGGTCGTAGACGTAGAAGAGCTGCGGCTTGCGCGTGACCGCGAAGTCGAACATGGCCGACGAGTAGTCCGTGAGCAGGACGTCGCTCGCGAGGTAGAGCTCGGTGATGTCCGGCCAGCGCGTCACGTCGCGCACCCCGGGCGCCTCGATGCGCCCGGCGCTCGCCGCGGTCAGGCCGTGCGCGCGGACGAGGACGACGACCTCGGGCCCGAGCCCCGTCGCGAGCGCGTCGAGGTCGAGCCCCTGCGAATAGCGGAAGCTGTCGCGCCAGGTGGGCGCGTAGAGCACGAGCCGCACGTCGTCGGCGACCTCGAGCGCCTCGCGGGCCTGCGCCCGCACGGCGTCGCGGTCGGGTGCCTGGAGCGCGTCGTTGCGGGGGTAGCCCGTCTCGAGGATCTCGCCGCCGAAGCGGAACGCGCGGCGCAGCACCTCGGTGCTGAAGCGGTTCGGCGAGAGGAGCACGTCCCAGCGGGCGACGTCGCGGCGGAGCTCGACCGCGTAGTGGTACTCCGCGTCGGGGAACGTCGGGTGCCGCACGTCGAACCCGATGCGCTTGAGCGGCGTCCCGTGCCAGGTCTGCAGGTAGGTCGCCCCCGGCGCCTTCGCGAAGTCGAGCGGCAGGACGTCGTTCGAGACGATCCAGCGGGCCGCCCCGAGTGCGGCGCGCTCCTCCTCGCCGCCGGGGTGGACGCGGTCGACGCCGGCCGGCAGGTCGACGTCGTCGGCCGCGATCCACGCCTGTCGCAGGGGCGCGCCGCGGCGCGCGAGCTCGCGGGCGATCGCCCGGGGGCTGTCCGAGTGGCGCCCGTGCCAGCTCGAGAGGACGAGGGTCGGGTCGGTCACGGCACGGCCCGCCCCCCGCGTCGCCGCCCGCGTGCTCGTCCGCGTGGGGACCGGGGGCGCCCCGCCGGAGCGGGGTCCCGTCGTGATGCAAGGCGTTGGACAAGCGACACACCGTCAACCGTCCGTTGAGGCTCTGATCGACTCCCTACTTGAACCAATCGATCGTCAGAAGCGGCAGCGTCTGTTGCAGACAGAGAAGCGACCGGCATGAGCATGCGTGTTTTGGCTGTTAGCTGAAGCGCGGTCAGACACATCGCCTGCTTGACTGTGCGATCCCCGCCATGTTAGCGGGGGATACGTCGTCTCGTCATCCGTTCCCTCTTCTTGATGGATTGCCACGGTCTTCACGCGGCGTCGTTCTTGACTTCACTTCGGACCGTGAGCGGCTGTGGCGAAGTGGACTTACCTGTTGAGGTAGCAGCGCTCGACGAGCTCTGCTGGCACCTGAATCGTCCGTTCTCGCCCGATGATGGAAGCCCGTTCCGCGTCACCCCTGCCGACGTTCGTGATCCGGTTCGGTGCCGCGATCAACATCAACGCGCACCTCTGGCAGACACCGCACACCCAGTACATCTACTAAACCAGCCTAGAGGTCGGACCGTCCTCGGTGGCGTACAACGTCTGGTGAAAGCTGAAATTGACGGCACCGCAACCCTTGCGGTTCAAGTAGTGCCGATGGACAGATTGACGAGATCAGCGTGCCCCTAGAACACGATGAATGCAGCGGTGGTCACTGCAACAGTCTGAACTACGGTAGTCCGTGCAAGACGGTGCGACCGAGCCCAACCTCCAGGCGCGGTCGAGGCGTTGATCGGGCTACTGCTGGAGTCCGTGGAGCGCGCGAAGCGGCGGCAGCTGCTGACCGCCCTGCGGCGGCCCGGTCAAGGTACGTGAGGGCGGGCTCAGGTTCGCCTGGTAGCGGCGCGGAAGCGTTCACGACGCGCGCCCGTGCTGGGCGCTGACCCCGACCCGTGCGGAGGCCGGGTTCGTGAGCGGGCTTTGGTTGTCGGGTGGGACGGCGGGGCATCAGCGTCCGAGTCGTCCGGTCAGGGACGGCGGACGGCGCGGGAGCACGAAAATCATCATCCAATTTCCGGTACGCTGCGTGACGGCTCCCGGTTCGCCCTCCAGCGGCAGGCGAGCGCCGCACGACCTCAGGCAATCCAGGGAGGAAGCGCTTGATCACGCGCCGAAGCGTTCACGTTCTGTTGGCTCCCGGACTCGTCGCCGGCCTATTCGGGGCAGCC
>JALYMR010000033.1 GCA_030773615.1 Actinomycetota bacterium | reverse complement strand
GAGCGCTCGTGCCGGTGACGGCCGCGGCTCAGTCCCCGCGGCCCGCCCGCCGGGTCGCGTCCGCGCGGCGCAGGCCCCGCGCGCCGCACCGCATCCAGCGCAGCGACCCAGGAGGATCACGATGAAGCAGCCCACCGACGAGCAGGTTCTGGCGGCCATCCGCGAGGAGCTCGCGGAGATCAAGGTGCCCGGGGCCGAGAGCGCGACGCCGGAGAGCACGTGGAAGCAGCTCGACGTCGACTCGCTGGACCTCGTCGAGCTCGTGAAGGCGCTCGAGGACCGCTACGGCATCGCCATCGACGACGAGCAGCTCAAGCCCGTGGCGAGCGTGGGCGACGCCATCGCGCTCGTCCAGCGCCTGGCCCCGGAGACCGCGGCGGCGTGAACGGGGGCGGCGCCAGCCGGGAGGTCGTGGTCACCGGGCGGGGCGTCATCAGCCCCGTCGGCGAGGGCGCGGACCTCTTCTTCGACGCGCTCGTCGCCCGGCGCTCGGGCGTGCGCGACGGCGCGGCGCCGTGCGACTTCGACCCCGAGTCGGTCATGAGCGCGAAGGAGGCCCGGCGCGCCGATCGCTTCACCCAGCTCGCGCTCGGGGCCGCTGACCAGGCCGTCGCCGAGGCCGGCCTCGACGGGCTCGAGCCCGAGCGCCTCGGAGTGGTGTTCGGCACCGGCATCGGCGGGCTCGACACCATCGAGCGCGAGATCCGCAACTACGTCGAGGGGGGCGAGCGGGCGGTCTCGCCGCTCCTCGTCCCGATGGTGATGCCGAGCGCGGCGGCCGCCGCCGTGTCCATGCGCCTGGGGGCGCGAGGGCCGGGCTGGGCCATGGCGAGCGCGTGCGCGACCGGGGCGCACGCGATCGGCGAGGCGGCGCGCATGGTCGCCCGGGGGGAGGTCGACGCCGTCGTGGCGGGGGGCACGGAGGCCCCGCTCACCCCCACGAGCATCGCCGGCTTCCGGCGGATGGGCGCGCTCTCGCGCGAGGGCATCGCGCGCCCCTTCGACGCACGTCGCGACGGCTTCGTCATGGGGGAGGGGGCGGGCGCGCTCGTGGTCGAGGCCGAGCCCCACGCCAGGGCCCGGGGCGCGCGAATCCTCGGGCGCGTCGTGGGCTACGGCGCGTCGAACGACGCCTTCCACATCACCCAGCCCGACGAGGACGGCCGGGGGGCGGTCGAGGCCATGCGGGCCGCCCTGCTCGATGCGGGCGCGAGCCCGGCCGACGCGGGCTACCTCAACGCCCACGGCACGGGGACGCCGATCAACGACCGGGTGGAGACGAGGGCGATCCGCGCCGTGTTCGACGGCGACGCCCCGCCCGTGTCCTCCACGAAGGCCGCCATCGGGCACCTCCTGGGCGCGGCCGGCGCGGTCGAGGCGGTGGCCACCGTCGAGGCGCTGCGGCGAGGGCTGCTGCCCCCGACGCTGAACCTCACGGAGCCCGATCCCGAGTGCGACCTCGACTACGTGCCCGAGGGTCCGCGTGAGGCGCCGGGGCTCGTCCTGGCGCTCTCGAACTCGTTCGCGTTCGGGGGCCAGAACGCCTGCCTGGCCTTCGCGCGGGCGTAGGCGCACGGGCGCGACGCCTCCCGCACGCGTAAGGTTGGGCCGGTGAGCGCCCAGCCCCAGCCTCGGCCCGAGCTCCTCCTGGCGCCCCGCAACGCGACGGAGGACGCGATCCTGGCCGCGGCGCGCGCCTCGCTCGACCACGACGCGTTCGAGACGATCACCATGGAGACGATCGCGCGCCGCGCGTTCGTGAGCCGCACGAGCGTCTACTTCTACTTCCCGAACAAGCGGGCGGTGGTGGACCGGCTCATCCAGATCGCGTTCGCGGAGGCGCACGCCGCCGCCGCGCCGTACTTCGAGGGGCAGGGCGAGCCGCGGATGGAGCTGCGCCTCGCGCTCGCGCGCGTCGTCGCCTGCGTGAACCGCCACGCGAACGTCCTGCTCCTGGCCGCGCACCTGTCCGACCGCGAGGACCAGCTCCCCTCGGAGTGGGAGCCCTACCTGCGCCGCTTCGTCGCCTCGGCCGCCCGGCGCATCCGCCGCGACCAGGAGCGCGGGGTCGCGCCGGGCGACATCCCCGCGAAGCTCGCCGCCCAGGCCCTGTGCGCGATGGTCGAGCGCCACGTGACCACCGAGGTGATGAAGGGCGGCGCGAACGCCGACGAGTCGATCCGGGTCCTCTCCGAGCTGTGGTGGCGGGGGGTCTACTCGCGGCCGGCCTGAGCGCGTCCGCGCTGCTGGCCGACGTCCATGGCCCGCAGGCCGACCTGCGCTACGCCACGCCGGCCAACTTCACGGGCGCGCCGCTGCCCGGCTACGCCTGCCGGACGCGGATCCTGCTGCGCCCGCGCGCGGCCCGCGCGCTCGGCGCCGTCGAGCGCGATCTGCGCCGCCGCCGGCTCGGCCTGCGCGTCCTCGATGCCTACCGGCCGGCGCGCGCGTCGCGGGCGATGGCGGCCTGGGCGCGGCGCACGGGCAACGCCCACCTCCTGCGCGGCTACATCGCCGAGCGGTCGAACCACAACCGCGGCCTCGCCGTCGACGTCACCCTCGTGGACCGCCGGACCGGGCGCGCGCTGCCCATGGGCACGCGGTACGACGCGTTCACCCCGGCCGCCCACACCGCCGGCGCGGCGGGTCGGGTCGCCCGCAACCGAGGGGTGCTCGTGGCCGCCATGGCCCGCCGCGGCTTCGTCAACTACCGCCGCGAGTGGTGGCACTTCGACTTCCCGACGGGTGTCGCCCTACGGCGGCTCGACGTCCCCCTGCGGTGCTGACCACCGAGCGCCTGGTGCTCCGGCTCCCGGAGCGAAGCGACCTCGAGGCCTTCGTGCGGCTGTGCGCCGACCCCGCGGTCATGCGCTTCATCGGCCGCGGGCGCCCGCTCGACCGCGCCTCCGCCGAGCTCGCCTTCGAGGTCATGCTCGCCCACTGGGACCAGCACGGCCTCGGGCTGCGCTCCGCGCTCGAGCGCGCCACGGGGGCGTACCTGGGCTTCGTCGGCCTCGCCGTCGTCCCGCCCGGCGGCGCGGCGCCGGGCGAGACGGAGATCGGCTGGCGCCTGCGGTGCGGGGCGTGGGGTCGCGGCCTAGCCACGGAGGGCGCGCGCGCCGTGCGCGACGAGGCCCGCGCTCGCCTCGACAGCCTCGTGAGCGTCGCCCAGCCCGCGAACCACGCCTCGCGCCGGGTGATGGACAAGCTCGGGATGGGATTCGAGCGCGAGGCGCGGGGCCGCTACGGGGAGCCCGTGGTCGTCTACCGGTGGCGCGCGGGGGAGGCCCCCGCGACCGGCGTCGCCCCCGCGCCCGCGCCGTCGCGGAACCCGTAGGGCAGCCGCGGGAGGTCGTGGCTGGCGATGACCCGGTCGATGAGCCCGTAGTCCATCGCCTCTTCGGCGCTGAAGAAGCGGTCGCGGTCCATGTCGTCGTGGACGCGCTCGACCGTCTGGCCCGCGTGGTGGGCGTAGAGCTCGTCGACCTGACGGCGCAGCCGCAGGACCTCCTAGGCGTGGATGTCGATGTCCGAGGCCTGCCCCTGGAAGCCGCTCGAGGGCTGGTGGATGAGGACGCGGGCGTTCGGAAGGGCGCTGCGCTTGCCCGCCGCGCCGCCGGCCAGCAGCAGCGAGCCCATGGACATGGCCATGCCGAAGCAGGTCGTGGCGACGTCGGGCTTGATGAACTGCATCGTGTCGTAGATGGCGAGCCCCGCGTAGATCGAGCCCCCGGGCGAGTTGAGGTACAGCGCGATGTCCTCGTCCGGGTCGTCGGCCTCCAGGTGCAGGAGCCGGGCCACGATGAGGTTCGCGATCTGGTCGTCGACGGGCGTGCCGAGGAAGACGACCCGCTCGTTGAGCAGACGGGAGTAGATGTCGTAGGAGCGCTCGCCGCGGGCGCTCTGCTCGACCACGACGGGGACGAGGGGCACGAGGAGACCCCCTGATCGGCAACCGCTCGGTTACACACTAGCGAATGTGCAACCATCTGGTTGTGCTCGTCCGCCGCGAGATCGACCTCCCCGCCTCACGCGAGGAGGTCTGGGAGGCCCTGACGGACGAGGCCTTGCTCGAGCAGTGGCTGGCCTGCGAGGTGCAGCTCGACGCCCGCGAGGGCGGCGAGGCCCTCGTCCGCGACGAGCACGGGGAGCGGCGCGGGGTGGTGGAGAGCATCGAGGACGGCCAGCGGCTCGTGCTGACCTGGTGGCGCGCGCAGGAGCCCGCGACGCGCGTGGAGCTGCGGCTCCTCGAGGTCGCCACGGGCACCCGCGTCGTCGTCACGGAGGCGGGCCCGGTGCTCACCGCGGCGCGCACGCCCGCGCTCATGGCGTGACCGAGCGGGTGGACCTCGTCTTCGCCGCGCTGGCCGACCCGACCCGGCGCCACGTCGTCGAGCAGCTCGCGCGGCGGGGGACGCTCACCGCCTCCGCCCTGGCCCAGGAGCTCCCCATGACCCGCCAGGCGGTGGCGAAGCACCTCGGCGCCCTCGACGCCGCCGGCCTGGTCGCCGGGGAGCGCAGCGGGCGGGAGGTCCGCTACCACCTGACCCCAGACGCCCTCGCCGACGCGGCGGGCTGGATGGCCGAGGTCGGGTCGGCGTGGGACGAGCGGCTCGCGAGGCTGCACGCGCTGCTCGCCGACCGGCGGGGGTGAGCGCGCGAAGTGTGGGGCCCGCCGCCGGTGGGCAGAAGGGCGCGCGTGGCCCAACGGTGGAGTCAGGGGATCGCCGCCGCCGGAGCGGCGGGCAGCGCCATCTGGCGCGCGGCCGTCGACGTCTACGCCGCCGCGGCCGGGCTGCCGCGGCCCTCGCGGGCGGGCGGGGGCCCGACCCCGGCG
>JALYMR010000032.1 GCA_030773615.1 Actinomycetota bacterium | reverse complement strand
CCGCCGCTCTCCCCCGCCGCCCGGCGGGTGGAGGCCCGGCTGCGCGCCGGAGGCCACGAGCCGCCGAGCGACGGCGAGCTCGGCGAGGACGCCGCGGAGCTTCCCACCCTGCGCGCCGCGGGTCGCGCCGTGCGGCTCGGGCGCGCGCTGCACGCCCACCCCGACGCCCTGGCCGACGTGCGCGCGAGGGCCGTGGCCCTCATCGAGGCGGAGGGGGCGGTCACCCTCGCGCGCCTGCGCGACGAGCTCGGCACCTCGCGGCGCTTCGCCCAGGCCCACCTCGAGCACCTCGACGCCGCCCGGGTGACCCTCCGCCTCCCCGACGACCGGCGGGTCCTGCGTGCGCGGCGCTAGGCCGATGTGGTAGGCATCCGCCATGGCGCACGTGATCGACGGCCGGGCCTACGCGGAGGAGCTCGTGGAGCGCCTGGGGGAGGATCTGCTCGGGCTGGGCGCGGGCGGCGCCGGCATCGCCACCGTGCTCGTCGGCGACGACTACGCGGCGGGGGTCTACCAGCGCCGCATCCACAAGGCCGCGGGCGAGCTCGGGGTCACGTCGCGCCCCGTGCACCTGCCCGCCGACGCGACCCTGGGCCAGGTCATCGGCAAGATCGCCGAGCTCGACGTCGACCCGGAGGTCTCGGGGATCCTCGTCCTGCGCCCGCTGCCTCCCCACCTCTCGGAGTCGCGGGTGTTCCAGGCCATCCCGCCGCTCAAGGACGTCGAGGCCGTCCACCCCGAGAACGCGGGGTTGCTCGCGCTCGGCCACCCCCGCTTCGTCCCCTCGACGGCCGCGGCGGCCTTCCACATGCTCGACCGGTACCTGGCCTCGGCCCGGGGCGACCTCGAGCACGCCTACGACGGGCTCGACCTCGTGCTCGTCGGCCGCAGCCCGAACGTGGGCAAGCCCGCGGCGATCCTGGGGCTCGCCCGCAACGCCACCGTCGTCTCCTGCCACCGGTACACCTCGGACGCCGGGCGGCTCGCCGAGCACACGCGCACGGCGGACGTCCTCGTCGTGGCCGCGGGCGTGCCCGGCCTCATCACGGGGGAGATGGTCCGCGAGGGCGCGGTCGTCATCGACATCGGGATCAACCCCGTCACCGGCGCCGGGGGCACGACGCGGATCGTGGGCGACGTCGACTTCGCGAGCGTGGAGCGGGTGGCCGAGGCGCTCTCCCCGGTCCCCGGCGGGGTGGGGCCGATCACCGACGTCTGGGTGCTGCGCAACGCCGTCGCGGCCGCGAAGGGCCTCGCCGCCCCGCGGACGCTCTCCAGCGCGGGCTGAGCCGCTCAGCCCTGCTCGGCGCGCAGCCGGCGCTCGAGTCGGCGCTCCACCTCGCGCTGGACCTCGCCCAGGGCCACGTCGTGGGCGACCCCCGCGGCCAGGGCGCTGCGCACGACCTCCGCCTCCTGCTCGCCGTCGAGGCCCTCGAGCATGCGCAGGAGAGCGGGCAGGTCGCGGCGCCCGGCGGCGTGGTGGACGGCCTCGAGCGGGGTGAGCGTCACCCCGGCGCCTCCAGCGCGCGGGCCAGCGCGTCGCCGATCTCGGCCTGCGCTCGCCGCGCGGCGGCGAGCGGCCCGGCCCACCGGGCGAACCCGTGCACGGTGCCCGGGTGGACCGAGACGGTGGCGGGCACGCCCGCCTCGCGCAGCCGTCGGGCGTAGGCCTCGCCCTCGTCGCGCAGGGGGTCGTGCGAGGCGAGCACGACGAGCGCGGGGGCGACCCCGGCGAGGTCCGCCGCGCGCAGGGGGGCGACGTCCGGGTGGGTGCGGTCGACCCCGGGCGGGAGGTAGAGGTCGAGGAGGGCGGCCATCTCCGCCAGGGTGAGGCCGGGGCCGTCGGCGAAGCGCGCGGAGGACGGGCTGTCCAGCGCGGTGTCGAGCGCGGGGTAGACCAGCGCCTGGAGGGCGAGCGCGGGGCCGCCCCCGTCGCGCGCGCGGCGGGCGAGCACCGCCGCCAGGTTGCCGCCCGCGCTGTCGCCCGCGACGGCGAGGCGCCGACCGTCCGCGCCGAGGTCCGCGACGCCGCTCCCCGCGACCCAGGCGAGGGTGCGCTCGGCGTCCTGCACCGCGGCCGGGAAGGGGTGCTCGGGGGCGAGGCGGTAGGCCACGGCCACGACGACCGCCCCCGCCCGCGCGGCCAGGGCCCGGCACAGGCCGTCGTGGCTGTCGAGGCTCCCGAACGCCCAGCCGCCGCCGTGCAGGAACACGACGGCGCCCCGCGGGGGGCGCGGGTGCTCGGGCACGTACACGCGGACGGGGACGCCGGCGCCCTCGCGCTCCTCAACCCGCGCGACGGGGGGCGGCGGCCCGGCGAGCCGCCGGGCGTCACGCTCGTAGGCCTCCCGCGCCTCGGACAGGGGCAGGTCCGCGGCCACGGACGGCTCGGCGAGGAGCAGCGCCCGCAGCTCGGGGTCGAGGTCGGCGTGGGCGGCCCCCATGTCGAGGGCCATCATTACCCTGTCGGGCCCGTGCCGCTCGCCTGCCTCGACGGCCGCGTGCTCGACGCCGCGGACGCCCGCCTGCCCGTCACCGACGACGGGCTCCTGCGCGGCGACGGCGTCTTCGAGGTCGTGCGCCTCTACGCCGGGCGCCCCTTCGCGCTCGACGACCACCTCGCCCGCCTGGACGGCTCGGCCCGGGGCCTGCGCCTGCCGGTCGACCTGGGCGCCCTGCGCAGCGACGTCGGCGCGCTGCTCGACGCCGCCCCCGGCCACGACGGCGTCGTGCGGCTCCTGGTGACCCGCGGGGGCCACCGCCTCGCCGTGCTCGAGGACCTGCGTCCCGGTCCGCCCGCCACCGCCCTGGCCAGCGTGACCTACGCCCCCACCCGCCTGCTCGACGGGGTCAAGTCGCTCTCCTACGCGGCGAACATGCTCGCCGGGCGCCTCGCCGCGGAGCGCGGCGCCGACGAGGCCCTGCTCGTCACGCCTCACGGGCGCGTGCTCGAGGGGCCGACCCGCGCGTTCTTCTACGTCCTCGACGGCCGGCTGTGCACGCCGCCGCTCGACGACCACATCCTCGACTCGATCACCCGGCGGCGCCTGATCGCGCTCGTCGAGGTGACCGAGCGCCCCACCCCGCTGACCGACCTGGCCCGGGCGAGCGAGGCCTTCCTCGCCTCGACGACCCGCGAGGTGCTGCCCGTGCGGCGGGTCGACGACATCGAGCTCGAGGCGCCCGGCCCGCGCACCCGGGAGGCGGCCGCCGCCTTCCGCGCCCACGTCGAGGCCGAGCTCGGGGTGGCCGTTTCCCCCTCCGCGTGAGGGTCGTCACCGTCATCGGCAACCGCCCGCAGTTCGTCAAGGCGGCGGCGGTCTCGCGCGCCCTGCGCGCCGAGCACGAGGAGGTCCTCGTGCACACGGGCCAGCACTACGACGACGAGCTGTCCACCGTGTTCGTCGGCGAGCTCGGCGTGCCCCGCCCCGAGCGCGAGCTGCACGTCGGGCCGGGGACGCCGACGGAGCAGACCGCGCGCATGCTGGCCGCGCTCGGGCCGCTGCTCGCCGAGCTCTCACCCGACGTCGTGCTCGTCTACGGCGACACGAGCACGACGCTCGCCGGTGGCCTGGCCGCCGCCCAGGCCGGGGTCCCGGTGGCCCACGTGGAGGCGGGCATGCGCTCGTTCGACCGCCGGATGCCCGAGGAGCTCAACCGGGTGCTCTGCGACCACCTCTCGGCGCTGCTGCTCGCGCCCACGGCCGGCGCCATGGCCAACCTCGCCCGCGAGGCGGTCGCGGGCCGCGCGGAGCTCGTGGGGGACGTCATGGTCGACGTCGCCCTGCTCCTGCAGCCGCGGGCCCGCGAGGACCTCGCCCCGCTGCGGGCGGTGGGCGTGGCGCCCGGCGGCTACCTCCTGGCCACCGCGCACCGGGCCGGCAACGTGGACGACCCGCAGCGGCTGCGCGCGCTCGTCGACCTGCTCGCGGGCCTGGAGGAGCCCGTCGTCCTGCCCCTGCACCCGCGCACCCGGGCGCGGCTCGAGGGGGCGGGGCTGCTCGAGCGCCTCGCCGCCGCGGTGCGGCTCACCCCGCCGCTCGGCCCCCTGGCCTTCGCCTCCCTGCTCGTGCACGCCCGCGCCGTGCTCACGGACTCCGGCGGGGTGCAGAAGGAGGCGTACCTGGCCGGTGTGCCGTGCGTGACCCTGCGCGACACGACGGAGTGGACGGAGACGGTGCAGGCGGGCTGGAACGTGCTCGTCGACCTCGACGCCGGCGCCGCCGGGCGGGCGCTGCGGGGCACCCCGCCCCCCGAGCGTCCGCCGCTCTACGGCGACGGGCGGGCGGCCGAGCGCGTCGTCGCCGCGCTGGGGCTGCTCGTCGCGCCCCCGATGCGCAGCACGGGGACGCCGTCGGCGGCGAACAGCCCGGCGTCGAGCACGCCGCGGCCGTCGACGACGGCCCGCACGCCCGGGAACGCGACGGGCCCGAGCCGCCCGTAGAGCTCGTGGTCGGCCTGGACCACCACCCCGGCGATCTCCTCGCCCCTCCACGGGGTGAAGCCGAGCGCGCGCAGCTCCTCCTCGTCGAAGAGCTGGTCGGCGACCACGGCGACGGCGCCGCGGGCCTCGAGCGCGTCGCGCACGCCGTACGCGCCGCTGAACGCGGCCTCCTTGACCCCGCCGCGGTAGGCGACGCCGAGCACGAGGACGCGCTCGCCGGCCAGCTCGCCGAGCGCTTCGGTCAGCAGCTCCACCGCGTAGGCGGGCATCGCGTCGTTGACCTCACGCGCGGTGGCGGGCAGGCGGGCGCCGGGGTTGCCCGCGAGCAGGAAGTGCGGGTAGACGGGGATGCAGTGCCCGCCCACGGCGACGCCGGGACGGTGCACGTGGCTGAAGGGTTGTGAGTTGGCCGCGTCGACGACGCGCTGCACGTCGACCCCGAGGCGGTCCGCGTAGCGGGCCAGCTCGTTCGCGAAGGCGATGTTCACGTCCCGGTACGTCGTCTCGGCGAGCTTCGCGAGCTCGGCCGCCTCCGCCGAGCCCATCCCCCACACCTCGGCGTCGAGGAAGGCCTCGTAGAGCTCGACCCCGCGCGCCT